>JAZRBX010000236.1:0-11626 GCA_045635285.1 Victivallaceae bacterium | reverse complement strand
CGGACTTTTTGCATTCAGTTTTTCGATGCTGGAAGTTTCCGATTCATTGATACTGGCACAGAAAAGTGAATATTATCCGATCACCAAAGCATTGTTTGAACTGTCGCAATTTCTCGGCAACGGACCTGCGATCGCCTGTGCATTCGGGGTATGGACCATGCTTTTTCTGGCGTCTGCGCTCTATCTTGCAAGTGTATTTGCGGGGAGAAAAAGCACCGATGTTTTCAAGTTCTGAACGGCAAAATCAAATTATATGATCTGAAAGTCTGCCGATCATCTCTTTGACATCCGTGCTGTCGATTTCATTTATACTGCATTCAAGTTCCCATTTGCCTGAAGGTTCGGTCAAGGGGTCGGAGAGCTGTTTTTCTCCGTCATAGAGTGCAATAATTATTTTGACTTTCTCACTGCCGCCGACAAGTGAATTGTAAATATGAGCGATTTTCTGCAATGCACTCTCCAGCCCTGCACGCAAATCCTCAAAATTATTCATATTTTTTTCCGCCTGCAAAAGCAGTTCAAAAAGTCCGCTCCTTGACAACTGCCACATCCTTAATTCATTGTCAGGCATACTGCGGAGTGAACTGTTGGTAAAATAAGCGTTGCGAATATCTCTCGCTGTCAGCAAATTTCCCGGAGAAAAAGTTTTTTCTGCCGCCCGATTCAAAGCATCACGCAACTCTTCAAGAGTAAATTTCTGCTGGTCATAGCTCCATTGCGGACGAACCTGCAATTCAACCACACCGACACCGAAACCTGCGGCACTTCGCTTGCGGCGGATAAAATACCCCCTTGAATAAGACGCATCATCTTCAAAATATCGACTGCTCTCCTCTTCGCTGACAGGAATTTTTTCCCCGGTAAGAATATCTCGGAGCAATTCTGCAAGCTGTGAACGCTGTTTCAGCAATGCACGCTTGATCAATCCGTGAAGTTCAAATGCTCTCGATGCAGGACGGCTCGCCGCTTCAGGAGTCCTTATATAAAACACCCCCTGCTGCAATTCAGGAGAAACGCCCTGGGCGCAGACATGCGGCATATTTTCAAACGGACGCACTTTTATGATAGCATAACGCTTTCCATCGACCAGCGGACGCTCAATGACAAAATCTATCGGAGGCTCAATCATGTGATTGATGACCGGCCCGACACTTGACGGATCAAATGAATGCACCTCCGCCGCATCAAGTCCGGCATAAACACTTGGATGACCGGCGGCATCTTCTCCGACACCGATAACGATATGACCGCCGCCGGTATTGGCAAGTGCCGCCATGTGCCGTGCAATTTTCGCCTGCCCGGCTTTGCCGATAGTACGGAAATTTATCGGTCCTTTGTAATCAAGTTTTTCAGATTCGACACCGCGTTTGACCAATTCTTCAAAATTATCAGTATTGCCGCTCATATTGAGTCTCCTCTGCATGCTGCGCCGTCAATCTCTCGGCATGTTTTTGTCAGGATATTTTTTCAAGGCCGAATACAGATACACTCCGCCGATGAGACATACAACGACCCATGAAAGCGGATAGGTCAGAATCAAATTGTTTATCGTAGGCGAACTCGCAAAAACTGTCTTCAACCAGAATATACGGAATACACAAATACCGAATATCATGATAAATGTGGGCCCGACAGAATATCCAAGTCCGCGCAAAGAACTCATTACAATTTCCATTACCGCACAAATCCATTGTGTCGGCAGCATGATCGCAAAACGGTCGATCCCGTAACCTATGACTTTTTCATCCTTATTGAACAAGCCGAGCAGACTCTCCTGGGTACAGAAAATCATCCCCGCCAGAAACATAGCCGTCCCCACCGCAAATATCATGCAATAAATTATCGCCTGTCTGATTCTTTTGTATTGTTTGCCGCCGAGATTCTGACTTACGAAACTGCATACGCACATCCCCATTGAGGTCGAAGAGACAAACAAAAATCCCTCCCACTGCATTGCCGCAGTATTGCCGGCCATAACTTCCGAACCGAATGAATTTATCGAAGACTGCACCATGATATTGGCAATGGAGAAACATGCGCCCTGAAATCCTGTCGGTATGCCTATCCACAACATCTCCCGCAGATTTTTCCAATGTATTTTAAGTTTTTTCCAAACCAGACGGCAGCCGTCGGTCATTTTCTGCATGACCCGCAAAATCATAAATGCCGATACCCCCTGCGACACGACCGTCGCCAAAGCAACTCCGCCGACATCCATGCCGCAGACGATCACAAAAAATAAATTCAAAAGAATATTGATAATTCCACCTATTATGAGGAAATAAAAAGGACGCCGCGTATCACCTGCCGCACGCATGACCGCACTGCCGAAATTGTAAACCATGACAATCGGCATACCGGCAAAATAAATTCTCATATACAATGCCGCCATGTCAATGACATCATCCGGTGTATCCATCCACCGCAGAAATGTTTTCGCCATGACAATACCGAAAATACCGATCGCCACACCGCCCGCCAGCGACATATAAATTGAAGTATGCACAGTTCGGGATGCTTCACGGCGGTTGCGCTCCCCGATGTAACGGGCAAGCATAACATTTGTACCGACGGACAGTCCGAGAAAAACATTGATTATCAATGCTGTAAGAGCCCCGGTCGAACCGACCGCCGCCAATGCACGATATGAAGAAAATCTGCCAAGAACGATCAGGTCGGCAGAATGAAACATTATTTGCAGCAAACCTGAAAAAAGAAAAGGGACGGCAAAAGTTATTATCTGTTTAACCAGAGGTCCTTTGCACATATCCATCTGATATTTTTTGCCTGCACTTTGTGCCATTTTTTCAAAATCCCCCGTATTTTACAGATTTTTTTATAATATACCCCTGTTATAAAAAAATTCAATGCAATAATCACGCCCTCGGCAAATTTTTATCAGGATATTGCTTAATTATAAATCGGAAATAGAAAAATGCTCCGATCATGACCAGTACCCATGAAATCGGATATGACCACAGCAAAGTTTCCATGCTTTTGTTCATTCTGAAAAATGTATATATCCATATTATTCGGAAAACACATGCACCGAATATCGAAATCATCATCGGCGCAATGGAATATCCCAAACCCCTTATCGCAGAAATGAGAATTTCCATTATCGCTACCGACCACAGAAACGGCATGGCAATTTTAAAACGCAGGACGCCCCATTTGATGACTTCCGGATTGCTGTTGAATAATGACAACGCAGGAACTTTTAATATCCAAATGCCGATCCATGCCAGCACAGAAAAAATAAAACCGAAAATTATGCTGTAATAAACACATTTCCGCAACCTTTTGTACTGCTTGCCGCCGAAATTCTGTCCGACAAAACTTATTATCGCCTGCCCCAGAGATGCGGAAATAATAAAAAGAAAATGCTCCCATTGTACCGCCGCCGTATTGCCGGCAATAACCGCAGATCCGAAACCGTTGACCGCCGTTTGAATAATCAGATTGGACAATGAAAAACAAGCACTCTGTATGCCTGTCGGGATTCCGAGATACATGATTTCTCCGAAAACTTTCCAGTCCACACGCATTTTGCGCCAGTTGAAACGGCAGCCGTCAGTCATTTTCCGCATGACCTGAATGATGAAAAATGCTGAAACTCCCTGCGAAATAACTGTCGCCAAAGCAACTCCGCCGACATCCATATTGCAAACGATAACAAAAAATAAATTCAAAAGAATATTGATTATCCCTCCTATTACCAGAAAATAAAAAGGACGCTTCGTATCGCCAGCCGCACGCAATATCGCACTGCCGAAATTGTAGAGCAGAACCAGAGGCATTCCGCCGAGATATATCTGCATGTAACACGACGCCATATCAATAATATCATCAGGAGTATCTGCGGCTTTCAGCATCGACCGTGAAAAAAATACCCCCACCGATGACAGCAGAAATCCGAATATCAGAGCAAGCAGTATTGAAGCATGAACTGTCCTCGATGTCATTTGACGATTACGCTCACCGACATATCTGGCAACAAGGATATTTCCTGCCACCGACATCCCGATAAAAATAGAGATAACCAGATATATCAATGCAGAAGTTGCACCTACCGCCGCCAATGCCCTGTGCGAAGCATACTTGCCGACAACTATCAGGTCTGCCGCATGAAAAAAAAGTTGCAGCATACTGGAAAATATCAGTGGAACGGAATAAATAATAATCTGTTTCAACAGCGGTCCCTGACAGAGATCCATCTGATATTTTTTATCTTTTACACTCATTTTCAGCCTGTACTGTTCAAAATTCGACACCACTTTGTGCTTTTATACCGCTGTCGAAACCGTGTTTCACGCACTCTATACAACTTACGGTATCTGCCATTTCCAATAATTGCGGCGGAGCGTTTCTGCCGGTAAGGACAAAACATTTGTTATCATATTGAGCAATAAGGTCTGTTATTACCTCAACACCGAGCAGTTCAAACTGAACCGTATAAAAAATTTCATCCAGAATAACAGTATCGCACCCGTTTTCATTGATAAGTTCTCTTATTTCATCAATGGCATGTTTATAAACCGACGCTGCTTCGGCATCCGGTTTATCGGCAAAGTACCACTTGCCGTAATTTCTGATACACAGATTTTCTGGATTATCTTTTTGCAGAAAAAGCAGTGCGGCATCAGTTTTCGGCTTGAAAAACTGGGCGATGAAAACTTTTTTTCCGTGAGAAAGAGAACGCAATGCAATCCCTATGGCAGAAGATGTTTTGCCCCTGCCGTTCCCACAATGAATAATAACTCTGTTCATACGCCCGGCTTTACCTCTGCAACACCCCTGCACTGTAAACCAATGCGGTAAGAATCGCAATTATAACTGCACACTCTCCGTAAAGAGTAATGCTTTCATCACTTTTGCCCCCTTCCGCACGGACCAGACGCTCTTTGATAAAATAAGTCAGAATAATATTGCCGCCCGCAAATGCCAGAGCAACAAGAATATTGAACTTCGCTCCCAGCAGCAGAAGCACCAGCGAAACTATATAAAAAACATTCCTCTCCTGCTCTCTGCCGAATCCGAAAAATGCACCGCTGCCGGTATGCACATTCAATACAAAAGATTGTGTAAACGCTCCTGTTAGCAGTATCAATATAAACAGATAAAAATTTCCCGACCAGATAATCAGATAAAAAATCGCAAGTTTCAGCATCACGAGTACCGAAAAAACGGAACTTGCAATTCCGCCTGCAACAGATTCAGGATCACTGTCCTGTCTTTGCAGCATGGATTTTATACTTTTTCCTGCCACTCTGCCGCTGATCATATTGCTCAAAAGAGTTATTCCCGCACCGCGGTCGCTCCACAGCATCACGAACAAGGTCAGCAGCGAACCTGCCACAGCCCCCGGTATTGCACCAAGCAGCCAGACCAGCAGAGAATTCATAATCACCAGCAGCAGTCCGCCGCAAAATGCACTGAGCAACAGCCCGCACAAAACCTGCACACCGTTGCACTCCGTTTTTTCTATCTTGAAAAATCCGTTAAAATACCTGTCAAGCGGAAAATAATAAAGCATATCCCACGCCCTGAAAAATCCGTTTATCCAAATATTTTTTACCTTTTTCATAAAAAAATCCTTTCAACTTAAAACAAAATAATACTTTATCCGCAAAATGCAACTTTTTTTCACAAAAAAAATGAAAAAATACTGCATAAGCGTATTTTTTGCAAATGCTTCCTGTTTTCATTTATTTTCTATTTGGCAGAACAATGTTGAACTTGCATAACTGAACTGCTATTTTGACCGCGTAACAGACAGATGGGCTGTCTGAAAAAACAAGGAGGAAAATATGCTCACCCAAATCACCCGGAAATCAGAACTCTCTCCGACATTGAGAAGTTTTGATGAAATGCTCAACAACATGCTGAAACAGTTCGATCCGTTTTACCGCCTCGAACTTCCGTCGGAAAATCACAGTTTCGGACACATGACTCTGGACACCGAAGATGACAAACTTACTGCCAGAATTCCACTTCCCGGCTGCAAAAAAGAACACATTTCAGTAGAAATCCAGAACGATATTCTCTCCGTCAAAGCCTGCTGCGGCGCATGTGTATGCGAAGATGAAAACAAAAAACACAAACTTATCCGCCACGAACGCCATTACGAAACTTTTGAGGAGAGCATAAAACTCCCATTCGCCGTTGACGCCGCCAAAACCAAAGCATACTGCAAACACGGCATACTCAATGTCGAAATGTTCAGAAATCCGTCAGACAAAAACCAAATCCGCATCATTGATGTCAAATAAAAAGAGGTGTAATATGAACGAAAACTGCAAAAATAACGAAAAATGCGAAATGACCGCAACCGAAAAAAAAGAGATGAAATCCAAAGAAACCATCGAAATCATGCCGCTTGTCGATATTATTGAAGATGAACAGGCTATGAAAATGTTTTTTGAAATCCCCGGCGCCGCCCCTGAAAATGTTTCCGTTCAGGTCGCCAATCACATTTTGAGTGTCGAAGCCAAAAGCTCCCTCTCACGCAAAGGCCGCATGATCATCTTCCGCCGCTGCTTCCAGCTGAGTTCAAGTACCGATATAAACAATATCCATGCAAAAACACAGGACGGCGTACTGACTTTGACTCTGCCCAAATCAGAATCTGCCAAAGTCCACAAGATCCTTGTTGAAAGCTGAAAAAACTTATTGTAAAAACATTTTGCGGAGAAAAAAACTTTATTCATAAAGTTTTTTTCCCGCTTTATTTTTTCTGTTCTCCAAATAAAAAAACAGAACATTGGAATATAAATCATTGATTATGAGAGAGCAAGAGAAAGATTGCTGTATTTGAAATCTCCGGTTACTTCCTCTGCGGCAAAGGGAGGCTTTTCAAAAACAGCATTTTCATCGGGGAGTTCTATTTCCGCAACCACAAGTCCGCTGTGGCGTCCTTTGAAAACATCAACCTCCCACAAATTTCCTGCATAATGCAGATAATATCTCGTTTTTTCAACGATACGGGTGCCGCAAACAGCAAACATCTCCTCTGCATCTTCAAGAGGTATCTGATATTCAAATTCGGCTCTGGAAATGCCGCAGTTTTTGCCTTTGACGGTCAGAAAAGCCTGCTCATTTGCTATACGGACCCGGAAAGACGCACCGTTTTCAGTAAGTCCCGTCAAATATCCCTGCTTTATATCTCTGCTGTATTCGGCAAGTTCAAGAAATCCGCTGTCATGCACCAGAAATTTGCGTTCTATCTCTGTCGCCATGATCAGAATGTACTGTTGGGATGAAAATGGCGGTAATTGCGGCGGGCGTACTTGACGACACCTCTGGCAATGACCTCGTTGAACGGACCTTTCAGCACAACCCACTGATCATCTTCGGTATGACCGCCGTCGGGACGGAATCTGCCGAAATATGCACCGTCGATAACGATCGCCACAGGATCATCTCGATAATCAAGCACCAGCTGGAACCATTGTTTCACACCGGTATCATTCAACTTCAAACGGATGTCATAATAACCGGGATTATCTTCCAGAGGAATAAGTTCGGCGTCAAAAATTTTTGAACTGTCAAGAAATGAATTGCCATTGACGGTAATTTTTTCGCCTTTGAAATTATCAAGTTCCTCTTCAATCGCATTGCCGCGCGGATAGAGAATAATGCTGTGCAGCGACACATGATAACGGGGATTATCATCTATCAGATTGATATTGAGCGCATCTTCAATGGCGGCACATCCGCTCAAAAAAGCCCCGATAACAAACAGAAAAACAAAACTTGCAGCCTTTTTCATAATAAAATCATCCTTTTTTACAGCACGGCGACAACGGTATTTTTTCGCCGTTCTCATCTATTTGAACATAAGTACAGTCAAGAGAAATCGTAATTTTGTCCCTGACTGTTCCGAAAATCCTGAAACTTACACTGTGAACTCCCAAACGCACATCATCAGCATAAAAATCCATCAGCATGCCGACTTTTATAGGTTTGGTTATACGCAGTTCATCAATACGGTAAAGCGCCATGTGGCGGTCGCTTCCCGTGTATTTCATACTGAAAATAGAACCGCATTCCGCAACCCATTCCAGAAGTTTTCCGGCAAAAAGACTCTGCCCCAAACTCAAATCCATAGTTTTGCACAATCTCGATCCTATATGTATCCGACTCATATCAAGCCTCCGATTCTTTCCAGAAAGCGACCAAAGACGCCTCCGACGGCATTCTCCATGCCGTTCTGGGTGAAAGACTTATATCTATTGCCTGCACTCCGTCAGGGACAGCATTGCGTTTGAACTGCTGGGTGAAAAACCTGCGGATGAACATTTTTAAAGTTCTGCCGATTTCGTACTTGCCATACACTCCGTCAAATGCCCGTGCCGCCATGAAGTAAAGTTTTTCCGCTGACGCACCATATTTGACAAAATGGTACAAAAAGAAATCATGCAGTTCATAAGGTCCTAAAATATCCTCCGTTTTCTGTGCAATATCTCCGCTCGATGACGGCGGCAGCAGTTCGGGAGAAACAGGAGTATCGGCAATATCCTGAAGGATTTCACGGACTTTGTCATTGCATGACTCTGCATAATGTGCGATAAGCGGACGAATCAGAGTTTTCGGTATCGAACTGTTCAATCCGTACATCGACATGTGATCGCCGTTGTAGGTGCACCAGCCGAGGGCAAGTTCAGACAAATCGCCTGTACCTATAACAATGCCGCCTGACTTATTTGCATAATCCATAAGGATTTGCGTGCGTTCACGGGCCTGAGTATTTTCATAAGTTACATCAATATCTTCGACATTATGACCGATGTCTTTGAAGTGCTGCAATGCCGCCTCTTTGATATTGACCTCTTTCAAAGTAACTCCGAGTTCCTGTGCCAAAGCGACAGCATTGCTGTAAGTTCTGCCCGTAGTTCCGAACCCCGGCAGAGTAAATGCGATAATGTCTGTCATCGGGCGGGCAAGTTTTTTGCAGACATTACAGCAAACAAGCAGAGCGAGAGTTGAATCAAGGCCGCCTGAAATGCCAAGCACCATCGTTTTCGCATTTATTCTTTTTATGCGGTCGGCGAGTGCAAATGTCTGAATTTTAAGGATTTGCTCCAATTCCTGCGGATCTTCCGGCAGAAAAACCATTGATTCGATATAGCGGTTTTTAAGTTCATCCGCTTCGATAAGTGTTTCACATTCAACAATATCGAAAGAATCATCACGCAGTAGTTTTTTACGCAGACAAAGATTTTTTATCTTATCAAGGTCAACCTCATCGAAAATGACGGTCGAAGAAGTTTCAAACGGACAGTTTTCACTCAAAATCTCACCGTTTTCCACAATGACACTATGACCTGCATAAACATTGTCGCTGACAGATTCCCCGCTGCCTGCAGAAGTATAAACATAAGCACATGAACATCTTGCGCTGAAATCACAAATCGAATTCAACCGCTTCTGCCAGACATTTGCAGTCTCTGCTGCTGCACTCAAATTAAAAATCATCTCCGCACCGGCATTGCTCAAAAATGCACCCTGCGGCAGAGGATTCTGCAAATCTTCCCCGACGGTTACGCCGAAGGTTATTTTGCCGTCGCTGAAAAGCAAATCAGCTCCGAACGGCACAAGTTCGCCATTCCAGAGAATTTCTCCCTGAACTTCGCCGCCGTCGGCAAAAAAACTGTCTTGACTGCAAGTTATTTTCGGCACAATGCCAAGCAGCTGACCGTTTTGAGCGACAAAAGCACAATCATAAAGTGAATTATTATAAATTGCCGGAGCTCCGAAAATCAAAATCGTTTCAGAGGTCGATTCAATGAGTTGCTGTGCCTCAAAACGCACCTGCTCCAATAAATCACTCTGATAAAAAATATCTCCGCAGCTTGCAGAAGTCAATGACAATTCAGGCGACAGCATCACACATGCACCCTGCTCCGCCGCTTCAAAATAAAGACCGGAAATTTCTGCACCATTGTACTGCATATCACCGATACGCACCTGCGGCACAGCACAGCAAATCCTGTAAAAACCGAACATTCAAGCCTCCTGTATAAATATTACAGCATAACTATAACTGTTTTTCCGCAAAAGTCAAGCCGTTTTGAAAATGCAAATTGAAAATTTCAAGCAATGCCGCCAACGCAAACTCCGTCCGCAGCACCCTGTCCCCCAGAGAAAGCAGTTTCAAACCACTGTCAAGCAGACGGCCGACTTCATATTCAGTAAAACCGCCCTCAGGACCGACAACCAAGCCGAATTTTTCGGATTTATATTCATTCATACATTGCAAAACATTGCCCGCATTCCCCGCCGGATGTGCGATAAACACCGTATTATCAACAATAAACGGCGCGAGCACATCCTCTGTGAAATTTTTAAAATAACGGCAGAAAGTAATTTCAGGCTCAATGGGGTCCTTGCATTGTTCGAGGGCAAGATCAAGTTCATACCGGAGATTTTTTTCTTCCAGTACGGATGACTGCCAATAACTTTTTTCAACTTTATAACTGCCGAAAAAACAGATTTTTTCAACCCCCATTGTTACGGCACAATGAATCACTTTTTTCAAAGTATTGGGTCTTTGCATGGCAATAAACAATGTCAGCGGCATTTTTGCGGGGGCTTTTTCCATCTCACCGGAAGCGAAATCAACTTTTATCTGCGATTTGGAAATTTCCCGCACTTTGCCGTTGAAACAGCCTTTATTGAGCAGGCCGACTTTGCAATCGTCGCCGGCTTTCAGTTTCAAAATGTTTGTAATATGTTCGATACGGCGGCTGTCAGTTACCAGACAACACACCGAACCATCACAATTTGCCATCAACTGTTCAGGACGGCAGAGGAGCATATTCATAATATATATTTACTTTTTAAGTTCAGCAGGGATTGCAACAGGATAATTGATACGGGCATGTCCGAAAACTCTTTCAACAATATTTGCAACCGACTTAAAGTCAACAGCTGCAAAGTCTTCGGCTTCCACAGAAGCATTTTCGCATTTATTCACGCGCACCACACTGTTGTCAGACGCTTCAAGATAGAGATTTTCAACATCTTCAACTTCAAGGACGCCACGATCTTCGACCTCGGCATTGAATCTTTTGACTTTATTTTTGAGTGAAAGTTTGCCTTTTTCGGAAACATCTGCCTTCAAATCAGCAACAGAACCGCCATCAAAAGTACAGACACTGCGATCAGAAATTTCAACCTCTGCAAAAGAATTGCTGTTGAAATTTTTGATTACGCAACTGCTGTTGCCTTCAAGTGAAAATTCACGGAACGGTTTTTTCAGCTGAATACGGATAACAGGAACAACCATCGGACAGACAAAGCGTGAGAGAGTGATTTTCAAATCTTTGGTACTTTTTACACGGAATTGACTTCTCAAATTCTCATCGATAATAATTTCGCACTTATCTTCATCGGCACCGCAAAGGACCTCAACGCGCCAATCTCCTTCAATTTCAACACTTTGAGGAGCATTGACAGGAAAATTGCAAGTTGCCGCTGCACCGTTGCCTATACAATTGCAGCCGCTGAACAACAAAGATACCAACCCCACAGTCAAAAGTAACATTTTTTTCATAAACAACTCCTTGTTAAAATAAAAAAAACTCCTTGCGGTTAACAAGGAGTTTGAAATTTTAAGATTTTT
>JAZRBX010000235.1:0-2816 GCA_045635285.1 Victivallaceae bacterium | reverse complement strand
GGCGGAAAGTCGCAAACCAGATAATCAAGATCGCCCCATGCAGTTTCTTCAAGTATCTGTTTCAAAACGCCGATTTTGGCAGGGCCGCGCCAGATGACCGCCTGATCGGGTTCTTCCAGCAGCAAACCGATGGAAACAAGTTTGACACCGGCGATTTCATACGCTTCAAGTTCTTCATTTTCAGTTGCACCCAAACGCTCGTTCTGCACTTTAAAAAGAGTGGGCTGACTCGGTCCGTGAAAGTCTACATCAAGCAGACCGACACTGAATCCCTCTCTTGCAAGAGAGAGAGCCAGCAAAGCGGCAACCGTGCTTTTGCCGACGCCGCCTTTACCGGAAAGCACAAAAACTTTGTGTTTGATACGGTTCATTTTTTCAATAAGTTTTTCATTTCCGCAGTTTCCTTTGGAAGCGCAGCTTTCACAATTGTGAGAACATTCGCCCATATTAATACCTTTACTTCTTTATAAAATATTTTTCATTGTCAAAAAGTGAGCCTGCAAGATAAGCCTCCACCAGCGTACGAAGATTGCCGCAGAGATTATCAATGAGATGAATCCCTGCATCATCGAGTATTTTCTTGTCGGCATTGCTCATTGCAGGAGCAAACAATAAATCGACTTCATTTTTCACCAGAAAATCCGCACTCTGTGCCGCAGTTCCCGCCATGAAAGGAACTTCTTCTGCAGTTTTGATTTTCCCGTTTTCTATTTCAAAAACGATCAAAAGTGCATCCTTTGCAGAAATATTGCACAATTCATCCTTACAGCATCCGCCTGCAATTTTCATAAAAAACCCCTTACTTTTTTACGCTGAAACAATAACGGGTGATACTGCGGTACGGCTTGCCGGGTTCAATTCCGATAGAGGGAAAATTCGGACGGTTTACAGAATTTGGCCAGCCCTGTGATTCCAGACAGAAACCGCCGCGGCTTGAATATTCACCGTTTTTGCCGGCTCCGTTCAGGAAGTACCCCATATAAATCTGAATACCGGGGCGGTCGGTATGAACAGCGACTTCAACTCCTGATTTGCCGCCGCTGACAACGACTGCATTTTCAGTATAAACTCCGTTTGTTTCAGACAGACAGAAATTATCATCGAAACCACCCTCATAATCAGCATAAATTTCTTTAAAAAACTTACCCTGACGGACATCGAAACGTGTTCCTGCAACATCCAGCAGAACTCCGGTCGGGATCAGATTTTCATCAACTGCGGTAACTTTATCGGCCTTGATGCGCATGAAGTGGTCATCGCAAACGCCTGAATTTTCACCGTTCAAATTGAAATATGTATGATTGGTGAAATCGACAACTGTTGCTCTGTCAGCTTCAGCATTGACTTCGATTTCAAAAGTATGGTCTTCTTTGATACGGTAAACGGCACAGATTTCAAGTTTGCCGGGAAATCCGGCATCGCCGTCGGGACTTGTCAATGTCAAAACCAATTCGCGGTCAGTTGCTTTAGCAACATTCCACAAACGGTGTGAATAACCGAAACCGCCGTGAAGCGTACTTGCATTGCGATCATTGAGCACCATCTGATAAGTTGTGCCGCCGAGTTCAAATTTTCCGCCGCCGATGCGGTTCGGAACTCTGCCGACAAGCGCACCGAGATAACCGGGATTTTCCAGATAACGCTGCGGATCTTTCCAGCCGAGAGCGACGTCGATCAATCTGCCGTTTTTGTCAGGGGTGAAAATAGAAATGACACAGCCTCCGAAAGTGCTTATATCCACGCCGAACCCATCATTCAATCTCAATGAATACAAATCGGCAGTTCTTCCGTCGGGCAAAGTCAGAAATTGTTTTTTCATAATAATTCCTCTCTGTTCGATAATTAATAAATCAACTTGCAATTTAATATAACAGACGGCACGGAAATTGCAAATTTTTTCAGCAAAAAATCTACTGCTTTGCTTGTATAAAAAAAATAAAATGCTATATTTTTCAAAAAAATAACAAATCCTGAACATGTAACTTAAAAAAGGTATAAATCATGAAAACAATCGCCGCCAATCTCGAAAAAAATCTCCGCGTACTGACCGATGATATCGGTGTCCGTCTGGCAGGCTCAACCGCCGAATATCAGGCCGCCGAATTTATCGCAGAAGAATTCCGTAAATACTCCGACAAAGTCACCATCGAAGAATTCCCCGTCCGTGAACGCGCCGTCATCTCCGAAAAACTTGAAGTCGAAATCAACGGCAAATATATCGAATTCCCCTGCTCCCTTTTCGGTTCAGCCCCCTCCACCGAAGGCAGAACTCTCGAAGCAGACATCATTTTTTTCGATACCGCAACCGGCTATCAGAAAAAAGATTTGAGCTTCATGACCGGCAAATGCGTCGTTCACCTCGGCTGCCATATCGAGAGCGAAGATGCTTACCGCCGTCTGATGGAGGCAAAACCATCTTTCATCCTCTTCGTTGATACCCGTTACCCCGGCAACATCCAGCTGGCAGACGGACTTTTCCCCGCCTATGTCGAAAAATACGGCGCAGTACCAAGTTTGAATGTCGCCTACATGGACGCATGGAAATGGTTTAAAAACAAAGCCTCAAAAGCAAAAGTCTGCGTCGAAGGAACAGTCAGAGACAGCAAAACAACCGTTGTCATCTGCGAAATAACCGGAACCGATCCCGAAAGCGGCGTGATCTACGGCGGCGGGCATCATGATACACAGGCAGGAACCGTCGGGGCTGATGACAATGCCGTCGGCAGCGTCGCCATGATCGAACTTGCACGCATTCTCTCTGCAAAAAAACACAAACGCACCTTTAAACTTATAAGTTTCGGTGCAGAAGAACAACT
>JAZRBX010000234.1:0-8194 GCA_045635285.1 Victivallaceae bacterium | reverse complement strand
GATTTTGTCATTTTTGAAACCATCGGAAATAGAAATGATTTTGCAAGAGTTCTTGAATGTGTCGGTCAATACGGCGAACTGCCTTATGTGATAAGTTGTGTTTTTACTGTTGACGGCAATTTGAAAGACGGAACTTGTGCGGAAGAAATTTTTACCATGCTGGACGGCGCCGCTGTCAAGCCGACCGCTTTCGGTATGAATTGCGGCCTCGGACCTGACGACATGCTGCTTGCTTTTGAAAAAATTGCCAAAATGACAACTCTTCCCGTCATTGTTCAGCCCAATGCCGGTCTGCCTAAAAATGTCGGCGGCAGAACAATTGCCATGTGCAGTCCTGAATATTTTACGACTTACGCCATGCGTTATATGGCACTCGGTGCAAAAGGTATCGGCGGCTGCTGCGGAACAAATCCCGAAGATATTGCAGATATGGCACGGAGTTTGAACCCGCTGGCAAGGGCGCAGTCGCACAAAAATATTTTTACCGCTGTTGAAGAAAATGCAGGTGTTGAGCCGAAAAATTTTGCGGAGCGTTCGTCATTCGCCGCCAAACTTGCCGCCGGTAAATGGATTTGCAATATTGAAATCGTGCCGCCGCAGGGTTATCAACTCAGTAATACCATCGAAAAGGCGATCCAATGCCGCAATGCAGGGTTCGATGCGATAAATATTCCCGACGGCCCCCGTGCAAGCTCCCGCATTTCCGCCATTGCCGCCGCCTGTACGATCCAGCGTGAAGCGGGTATTGAAACTGTACTGCACCAATGCTGTCGGGATAAAAACCTTATTGGTATGCAGTCCGATCTGCTCGGTTGTGCGGCTCTCGGTATCAATAATATACTTTTCATTACAGGTGATCCTCCGAAACTCGGCGATTATCCTTTTGCATCAGGGGTTTTTGATATAGATTCCATCGGGCTTATCAAAGTTCAGAGCCGTTTGAACAGAGGTCTTGACCTTATCGGCAAACCTATTCCTGCTCCCACGGCGGCGGTCATCGGTGCAGGTGCTGATCCCAATGCCATTGATATGGAGCGTGAAATACGGCGGACCCGGGAGAAAATTGAAGCAGGCGCAGAATATATTGTAACCCAGCCGGTTTTTGATCCTGATGCACTTTTGCGTTTTATCGAGAATGTACCTGAATTGCAGAAAATCCCGGTCATTGCAGGCATCTGGCCGCTGGCAAGTCTGCGTAATGCCGAATTTATGAAAAATGAAGTCCCCGGCGTAACCGTTCCTGACAGTGTGATCGAACGCATGAGTTCCGTCAGTACCAAGGAAGAACAGCTTGATATGGGCATTGCCATTGCCAAAGAGTCTGTTGACAGAATAAAAAATTCTGTGGCCGGCGTGCAGATAAGTGCCCCTTTCGGCAAAGTCGAAATCGCGATCCGTGTGATCAAATGAGGTGAAAAATGAAAAAAAACCGTACTGAACTTCTTTATTCATGCCTGGCTCAACGGATTCTGGTACTCGACGGTGCGATGGGAACAATGATCCAATCGTTCAAAGTGCAGGAGGAGGATTTTTCCTGCGGCATTTTCAAAAATCATTCGACTCCGCTCAAGGGGGATAATGATGTTCTGAACATCACCCGTCCCGACATTATCAAAAACATTCACTGCCAATATCTTGAAGCGGGCGCAGACATCATCGAGAGTAATACTTTCAATTCCAATATCGTATCCCAGAGAGAATACGGTCTGGAAAAATATGTTTATGAAATGGCTCGTGCCGGTGCGGAGAACGCCGCCGCATGTGCCGCAGAATTTACCAAAAAAACTCAAATCCCCCGCTTCGTTGCAGGTTCGATAGGGCCGACGGGCAAAACTCTCTCCATGTCGCCCGATGTCAATGACCCTGCATATCGTGATCTGACTTTTGAAGAGATGGTTGAATCATACCGTCCCTGTATCAAAGGATTGATCGACGGCGGTGCTGATATTCTGCTTATTGAAACGATTTTTGACACGCTCAACGCCAAAGCCGCAGCTTATGCCGCGCAGAAACTTTTTGCTGAACTTGATGTTGAACTTCCGATCATGTTTTCCGGTACGGTCAGCGATGCAGGTGGCAGACTGCTTGCAGGTCAGAATGCGACGGCTTTTCTGTATTCATTGAGCCATATCGACAACCTTCTTTCAGTCGGTTTCAACTGCGCTCTCGGTGCGGAGGAGATGCGGCGTTACATAGAGGAAATTTCTCCGCAAGCTCCGTGTTTTGTCAGTGCCCATCCCAATGCAGGTCTGCCCGATGAACTCGGACACTATCACCAAACCCCTGAAAAAATGGCGCAAATCATCCGTTCAATGGCTGATGACGGTCTGCTGAATATTGTCGGCGGCTGCTGCGGAACAAATCCGGAATTCATCCGTGCCATATCTGCTGCGGTCAAAGATGTTCCGCCGCGTAAGATCCCTGCTGTTGAACATAAAATGCGGCTTTCCAATCTCAATGCACTTGAAGTTTGTGAAGAATTGCCGTTTATCAATATCGGCGAGCGTGCCAATGTCGCAGGCTCACGCAAGTTTCTCAATTTGATGAGAGAAAAAAATTATGCTGAAGGTTTGCGTATATGCCGCAGTCAGATAGAGAACGGAGCGCAGGTACTTGACATAAATATGGATGATGCCATGCTTGATTCGGAGGAAATCATGGAAACTTTTCTTCTCAATCTTGCTTCCGATCCCGATATTGCTCAAGTCCCGGTCATGATAGATTCATCACGCTGGGAGGTCATCCGCAAAGGGTTGCAATGTATTCAGGGCAAGTGCATTATCAATTCCATAAGTTTGAAAGAGGGCGAGGAGCAGTTTCTTGCCAAGGCCCGTGAAGCAAAACTTTTCGGAGCTTCGATACTTGCTATGGCTTTTGATGAAAACGGTCAGGCAGACACGGTTGAACGCAGAGTCAGCGTTTGCAAACGCATGTATGCTCTGCTGACGGAAAAGGCAAAAATTCCGCCGGAAGACATCATTTTTGACCCCAATGTTTTTGCCGTGGCAACCGGTATGGCGGAACACCGCACCTACGGTATTGATTTCATTGAAGCGGTCCGTCAGATCAAAGAGGCAATGCCGCTGGTTACTGTTTCAGGCGGTATCAGCAATGTTTCATTTTCATTCAGAGGCAATGAAAAAGTCCGTCGTGCCATGCACAGCGTTTTTCTGTATCATACGATCAGGGCAGGGCTTGGCATGGCGATCGTAAATCCCGCCCAGCTGGATATTTACGATGATATTGATATTGAACTTCGCAATGCGGTGGAGGCGGTTATTCTGAACAGTTCTCCCGATGCGGATGAGCAATTGCTCGAAGTTGCTTCAAAAATCAAAAATGATTCCGCCGCAGAAAAAGATACTGCCGTTGCGCCCCAATGGAGAACGCTTGACTGTGAGAAGCGTTTGCAATACGCTCTCGTTCACGGCGATGATGCTTTCCTTGAAACGGATTTGCAGGAGGCTCGCAGTATTTTCAATGCTCCGCTGGGGATAATTGAAGGACCGCTTATGGATGGTATGCGTGAAACGGGCCGACTTTTCGGAGAGGGTAAAATGTTCCTGCCGCAGGTCGTCAAAACTGCACGCACCATGAAAAAAGCAGTTGAATTTTTAATGGATGAACTCAATAGTGCTAATGGCGTTGCCAAAGCCGGCAGAATCGTTCTTGCCACCGTCAAAGGCGACGTGCATGACATCGGCAAAAATATTGTCGGCGTCATCCTCAAATGCAATAATTATGAGGTGATCGACCTCGGCGTGATGGTCGAAGCTGACAAAATCGTGAATACTGCTATTGAATGTAATGCAGATGCTGTCGGTTTGTGCGGACTTATTACTCCGTCGCTTGCGGAGATGGAAAATGTCGCCTCTTTGATGGAGAAAAACGGTTTGGATATTCCGCTCATTGTCGGCGGTGCGACAACTTCGGTCGAACATACTGCGCTTTTCATTCAGAAACATTATCATGCTCCGTGTGTGCATGTCGGGGATGCTTCTCAAATCGTTCCGGTTTTGAATTCTTTGCTCAATGCGGATAAATGCAAGGCGTTTACTGCTGCTCTGGCTGAAAAGTATGAAGTCATCCGCAATGCCGGCAATAAAGCATCTTCCAAACAGGATTTGCCGCAGGCTTGCAAAGTTTCAACTCCTTGTCCCGCACCATCGGATACTGAACTTAATGTCGTTCAGTTTTCTGCGGCAGAAATTCTGCCTTTTATGAACTGGGAAGCATTTTACCGTATATGGGATATAAAAGGTGAATCGCAGGAGAGCTGTCATGTCAGAGATGATTTGCGCAGAGATGCGGAAGCTTTGATTGAACGTGATTTGCTTGAATTTAAAGCGGTTTTTAAAATTTTTCCGGTAAAATCAAATAATGAAACTGTTGAAATCCTCAATGAAAACGGTGATGTTTGTGAGAAAATATATTTTATCCGCCGCAACTGCCGCGGTGAAGCGGTTTCTCTGGCTGATTTTCTTGCGGAAAGAGATCATCTTGGGATTTTTGCTTTGTCGGCAGGTTTCGGGGCGCAGGAAGCAGCAGATGAATTTATGCGGAAAAATGATGAATATTCCGCCTTGCTGATCAAAATTCTTGCGGAATCTCTGGCTGAAGCATTTGCTGAAAAACTGCATCGGGATATTCTTATCGATCATTGGGGGATCAAAGCGGATATTGCCGACCGCAAAGCTCTTTTCAATTCGCAAATATCCGGCGTCCGCGCGGCTCCCGGTTATCCGTCATGCCCCGACCACAAATTGAAACAGCCGATATTCCGTCTGCTTGATGTGCGTCGGAAAATCGGAATGGCATTGACCGAAAACGATATGATGCTGCCTGCGGCTTCGATTTGTGCATTTATTTTTGCCTCCCCCGAAAGCCATTATTGAGGTTGGGGGATGCAAAACAGTTTATTTGCAGAAAATTTTACTTTCTGCCGTGGAATTTGCGGCGTTTTTTGAGTACCTGGATTTGCGGACGGCGTTCTGCCAGACCTCTGTTGACATGGATGGGAGTGCCGTCGGGTGCTTTGCCGCAGTAGTACATTGCCGCCCCCATGGTCATCGGGAGCGGAATATAATCCTGGACCTGCTGTAAGCTCCAGTTGTGAACTTTCAGGAAGTCATCGACTGTCTGCATGTGTTTTTGGGTACAGCCGGGGAAATTGGAGATGAAAAGCGGAATGAGGTACTGCTCTTTGCCGCATTTTTTTGATTCTTCTTCAAAAATACGCATGATTTCATAAAATTCGGCACTTGGATTTTTACGCATGTAGCGCAGAACTTCATCATTGAGATGTTCGGGTGCGACTTTGAGATGACCTGAAACATGGTGATGTACGATTTCACGGAAAAGTTCTTTCTGACGCAGTGCCAGATCCAGACGAATTCCTGAATTTATATGGACATGTTTGATTTTGGGAATGGCACGGACTTTGCGGAGAAGTTCGAGTGTACGCAAACCGTCGCATTTGTAATTCGGACAGATTTTCGGGAAAAGGCAGCTTGAACGGCGGCATTTTTTACAGATTTCCGGATCTGCGGTACTGCCGTAAATATTTCCTGCCGCACCGCCGATGTCGCTGATCGTCCCTTTGAAAGACGGACTTGAAGCCATCTCTTTTGCCTCATTTATAATGGATTCTTCGGAGCGGCTCATTACCTGTCTGCCCTGATGAACGACCAAACCGCAGAATGCACAACCGCCGGGACAGCCGCGTACAGCCATAATGGAATCTTTGACAGTTTCATAAGCGGGAACGCCGAGTTTGTATTTCGGATGTACTTTTTTTACAAACGGCAGTGCGTGCATGGCGTCGAGTTCGTGCGGTTCAAGCGGTTTTGCGGGGCGTTCGATAACGAGCAGTCTGTCGTTGTATTTTTGAATAAGTCCGCATCCGCCGAGGCTGTTCATCTGGGATTCGACGGTGATTGTTGACCGCATGAGCGCATCTTTGTCAGCAAGATGTTCTTCATAAGACGGCAGTTCGATATATTTGTCAATGTCGCTGAAAGATTCGGCATCTTTTTTGCCGAGCAGTACTGCAGTCCCGGGGATGCCGCGCAGTGATTCATTTTTTTCGACGCGGCGGAATATTTCCGGCATTGTCCGTTCGCCCATGCCGTAGCAGAGGATATTGGCTTTGGAGTCGACCAGTACGGACGGACGGATTTTGTCCTGCCAGTAATCGTAATGAGCCACACGGCGCAGACTTGCTTCAAGACCGCCTATAACTACGAAAATCCCCGGAAATGCCTGCCGTGCCAGCTGGGCATAAACCGTAAGGGCATGCGGCGGCCTTTTTCCGGTAAGCCCGCCTTCGCTGAATGCATCATCACGGCGCAAGCGTCTGCCTGCGGTGTAAATATTGACCATTGAATCAAGATTGCCGCTGGAAATACCGACGCCCAGACGGGGGCGGCCCATAACTTTAAGGGCTTCCGGATCCTTCCAGTCTATTTGAGCGAGGATGCCGACTTTGTAGCCGCAGTTTTCGAGGACTCTGCCGATGATCGGAGTTCCGAATGACGGATGATCCACATAAGCATCTCCGGTTATAAGCAGAATATCAATACCGTCCCAGTTGCGGCGGCGCAAGTCCTCCGCAGTCATAGGCAAAAAAAGATCATTCATTATAAATTCCCGTCTTTAAAGATAGTTCCCTGTGTGCAAAGTTCACTTTCGTAACGGTTTGTAAGTTTAATATTTACAACACTTTTGTCGGGAGGAAGCAAACATGCCAATGCGGCATTGAGAGATGATTCTGTTTTATTTATGTCGGTCAGGGCGAAAAGAAGAATGCAGAATTCTCCGTCGGCAGTTGAAACGGCACGCTGAGTGTACTGATATTTTTCCTTGCCGCATTTGATTGCGATGCAGGGATAATTCACGCCGTTGATCATCAAAGCATAATCGTAAATGCTGATTTTCCTTTTCGGTGCAAGTTTAACGGCGACAGCGGCATAAGTCTGTGAAGTTTCAAAGCCGAAACAGTTTTTGTTCCAGTTCAATATTTCAGGAGGTGTCGTTCCGAATTCAGCACAATAAATTTTGCCGGAACGGAACGACGGCGCAGCCGCAAATGCAGCAGAAACAGACAGCAGTATCAGCAGAAACATAAATTTTTTCATAATAATTTCTCCGTTTTTCAAGTTGTATGTACTATAAGATACCATAATTGTCAAAAAACTCAAATTTTTATTTGATTTTTTCCGTAAAGTTGTTATAATATATCATGTAAAAACGCACTTTAAAAGAAAAAGGATGTTTAAATGTTGAAAAAAAGTTTATTTTTGTTGTTCGCCTGCTGTGCCGTAACAGTTCTTGTCGGCTGCAATTCTTTCAAAAACAATCACCGTACGATTCAGGAGATAACAAATCATTTCATTGACAGCGGCATAGAAGTAGATGTCATTCAGCCGCTTTTCCCGTATTTCAATTCCGAAATCGCCGTCTCCATGGAAATTTCAGGCAAAGAGATCGGTATTTACAAGTATAATACCAATGTCGAAAAACAACGCCTCCGTCTGGAACAGATAATTGATGACGGATGCGTCTATGTCGAGGGAATGAAGTTTCCCGTCATCGTCAATGGCTCGTTCATGCTTTTCGCATACGAAGTCAATCCCCAGCGGGACCGCATTATTGAAATTTTCAACAGTTTTCCCAATAAATAAGAGGTGTTTATGAAACTGGCGGAAAAACTTGCAGAAAAAGCATTTGAAGAATTGAAAAATGACGGTGTGATCATCACCGCCGCCGATTTCCAGAACGGCAATGTCAGCAAAATGCAGCTCTATTTCCTTGATGATGAAAATTCTGTCGCATCAGATGTTATCAAAAAATCCGAACTCCTTGAATCCGGCGCAGAAGATATTTTCGTTCTCAATGTCAACGCTTCAAGCGAGCGTGAACTCATCCGCCGTATCGGAGTTTGCGATATAGAAGATGAACTTTTTTTCAAATATGATCCCGAAGATACCGCCAAATGCGATGATTTCGGAGTCCAACTCCCCTCCGTCGCTTATATGGAAAGTATCGAACTCTTGAGTATCAAAAAATAACACTCTGCTCCCATTGTGGATAGAACATTTTTTTCAGGGGGTGCAACCAGCCCCCTGAAAAAAGCATTTTTATGCAAGGAGGAATTTGAGGTCTTCGACGGAGGGGTTTTCGCTATTGATGTTTG
>JAZRBX010000233.1:0-2271 GCA_045635285.1 Victivallaceae bacterium | reverse complement strand
AGACCGCTTGGCCTCCGACTTGCAGGGGATTCGGCTGCAGCAGCAGACAAAGGCAGAACGTTGTCCTGCGGCAACGGATTTTTGCGGGGGCGACCGCGTTTTTTGGGAGCGGGTGCAGCTTCGGGAGTTTCGGGAGTGATGATTTTTTCTTCTTCGTTCATAGGATCACCTTGTTAAAATATTCCAAATTCTGATAAATTGTTCTTTTAAAAAATCTTCGGTACTGCTGTTGACGATGACAAAATCGGCTTTTTGTATTTTTTCGGCAAGCGGCATTTGGGCGGCGTCGCGTTTTTGCATATCGTTTGAGTTGAAACCTCTTTTTGCGAGGAATTTTTCTCTGACGCAATCCGGAGCGTAAACAGCGATGACCTTGTCGACCGAATTTTCATAATTTCCTTCAAAGAGGAGGGGGATTTCAACGGCAGTTATGCTGTCGGGATCAGCCTCTTTGATTATATCAAGCAGCCTTTTTTTCAGCGGTTCTTTGAGAATGCTGTTCAAAAAATCCATGGCGCATTGGTCGGAAAAAACTTTGGAAGCTATGAATTTGCGGTTTACAGTGCCGTCGGAGAGAACTGCTTCCGCACCGAAATAATTTTTCAGTTTGCAGAGCAAATCTTCATCTTTTGCTTCGTAGATTTCGTGACAGATACGGTCCGCGCTGTAAACTTCCGCTCCGAATTGCTGAAACAGTGCAAGTACGGTGCTTTTGCCGCAACCGAATCCGCCGGTAATGCCAATAACCATGAATTAAACCGTTTGCTGATTTTAGTGAACAGCATCTGATACGATTATTTCTCTGAAAAACAGAATGTAAAAGTGAATTTATTTTTCAGGGGAATATGGTTCGTAATGTCAAATTGAGATGCTGAAAATATAACTTTTTTGAAAAAAACACATCTTTTCTGCGTTTGTTGCCTTAATATAGCTTGCAATCGTGAAAAATGCAAATATATTTTATAATAAAATTGTAAAATTCGGAGATTTTATGCAGGAAAAACCTTTTGTTATCAGAAAAGATGTTCTCGGCGCCGGAAAATATATCCGTATAGAAAAGATTTTTTTCCGTGATGAGCGTTGCCGGGAGCGTATTTGGGAGGGGTGTGCCAGACAGAATTCGCACGGTGCAGTCATCATAGTTCCCAAAATCGTTCCCGATAACGAATATATCCTTGTCCGTCAGTTCCGTCCGCCTGCGGGGCGCTATATAATTGAATTTCCGGCAGGTCTGATAGATGATGGCGAAAGTGCCGCTGACAGCGCTCCGAGAGAACTTTATGAAGAAACGGGTTTTGAGGGGAAAATCGTCCGTATTTTCGATCCCGGATACAGTTCACCCGGATTGTCTGGTGAAACTGCGACCTTTGTTTTTATGGAGATTAACGGTGATAAATACAGAAATATCATGCCTGAAACTCATCAGGAGGACAGCGAAAATATTGAAGTTTTCCGCATAAAAGCAGATGAATTGTATGACTTTTTGCAAAAATCTATAGCTTCGGGCGACGGAGTCGATTCCAAACTCTGGCCATTTGTAATGAATATCGGTGGAGAATTATGATCAACGGTAAAAAAATACTGGTTACCGGCGGAGCGGGTTTTATAGGTTCAAATCTTGTTGAATATCTGCTCGGATGCGCCTGTAAAATAACTGTGCTTGACAATTTTTCGACCGGAAGCCGTGAAAATTTGAAAGATTTTGAGAAAAATCCTGATTTCAGGTTGATAGAAGGTGATATCCGCGATTATCAGACATGTCTGGATGCGTGCAGAGGTCAGGATTTTGTTCTTCATCAGGCGGCACTTGGCTCTGTTCCCCGTTCAGTTGCGGATCCGATGACTACTACTGATGTGAATATCGGCGGCTTTGTCAAAATGCTTTTTGCGGCAGTCGAATGCAAAGTCAAACGGTTCGTCTATGCCGCCAGCAGTTCAGCATACGGCGACAGCACGGAACTTCCGAAAGTTGAATCAAGGATAGGCAAACAACTTTCGCCGTATGCCATAAGCAAGTATGTGGACGAGCTTTATGCGGAGAATTTTCATAAACTTTACAATATTGACTGTGTTGGTCTGCGTTATTTCAATGTTTTCGGCAAGCGTCAGAGTCCTGACGGTGCTTATGCGGCAGTTATTCCGAAGTTTGCGGCGGCATTGATTGCAGGCGAAAGTCCTGTCATTAACGGCGACGGCAGTTATTCAAGGGATTTTACTTATATAGACAATGTAATATCCGCCAACCGTCTGGCATTGGAAACGGAAAATCCG
>JAZRBX010000232.1:0-3854 GCA_045635285.1 Victivallaceae bacterium | reverse complement strand
CTTATATGGCTTACTACTATTTCGACTCTGAAGATCATAGCTCAATGCTGCATAATTCCGATGTTTATCTGCTCGCCAATGTCAGCAATTATAACGACGATAACGAAACAACAAATACAAGATTCGTCGGTTTTCATCTTGACGGCGACAAAACTTTCACCGTCGGCGGCAATTACAAAGATGCTGATCTCTACAACATTTACCAGAAAAACGATGCCTATACAGGCCTGAAAATCGACGGCATAAGCGAAATTCCCCTGCTGGATAACATAAGACTCGCACAATCTATCAGTGCAACGGCACCGCATTGAAAGCTGTCGGCAATTTCTCGGTCAAAGCTACAGATGCTCTCGGCATGAAGAATTTCATCCTCAACTCCGGCGATTACTACATCCAGGTCAAAAATACCACCGCCAAAGGCAATGTCGGTTTTGAACTCACCATTGACGGCGATAATGCAAACGATGACAAATGCTTCATCGCCAAAGCTGACCCCGAATACAACGATACCGCAGCATCCGCTGTTACCGTCGATGTTTCAGCCGGTGAAAGTATTACAGACGGCTGGGTCGGTCTCTCCGATGAGTATGACTACTTCAAAGTCGAAGTTGATGATTCCGGTTCAAAATATTACAACATCAACTTCGCCAACTCTGATGCGGCTCAACTCACATTGTACGTTGTTAATCCCTCAACCGGCAAGACCTCTGTTGTCAAACTTGATGTCAACGATATGGCAAACCTCACAGCAGGTGATTACTTCCTCACCTCAACCGAGCTTATCCAAATCGACAGTCAGGACAACATCAACAAACTTATCACCATCGCATAAGTTTAAATCAACAACCAACAGCAGGGCTGGCGTAAAAAAACCGCCCTTGCTTTTACTTAACGAAACGGAACAAAATGAGTTTTGCTGACTTTTTCCCGAAAGAAAAAAATAATATTGCAATAAATTGCTTCTCCACAGAAGCATTATCACAAATCCCCTACTCCGCAGAGGTTGATTTAAAAAACAACGCCCTTTCGCAAATGCTGAAAGAAGGTGGTATTGCCATTGCTCCCGAAAAGTTATGCAGAAGTCCGCTCCAACGCAAATACCGCACCACAACCAAACGCAGAGTATTTTTCGACAGGAAAAAAGTTTATCTGCACTTCGGCAAAAAACACGGTAATGAAACTGTTGCACTTTCCGAACTTGAACCCGATGAACATACAAATATTTACAAATACCTGCAAAAAATATTTTCCATTCCCCGGAACTTCAAAGCCAGCGCCGTACTCAATTATTTCATCATCAGAGGCTCATATACCGAATACGCGCTCATTTTTAATGTCAGACGCCTTGACGGCGATATTATAAGGATATTCAAAGCAGTATCATCCGATATTGCCGAAAAAATTCCGTCGGTACGGAGCGTTTTTCTCTATGTCGATGAAAAAGGTTCTGATTACTATCTGGAGGCGGAACGCCCCGAAAAAGGTATTGCCTTTAAAAAACTGTACGGACCGGATTTTCTCGCTCTGCGTCTGGGGGATAAAAAATTTCTCTACTCTCCGGTTTCGTTTTCGCAAATCAACGAATCGATCATGCCTGTTTTTTTCAATGAATTTCAAAAATTCATTCCCGACGATGCAAATAAGACTTTGTGCGACCTTTATTGCGGATACGGTATCTGGTCACTGGCAATGGGGGACAAATTCAAATCCGTCTGGGGCATGGAACTTTCTCAGGAATCGGTCAAATCAGCCAAAAGCAACGCAAAATTTCATTATCCCGAAAAAAATTTCCGCTATGAAAGCGGTTTTATTTCAGCAGAAGTCCTGAAATCAAAAATGCCGCCGGTAAATCCAAACCATGAATACATCCTGCTCGACCCGCCGCGAAAAGGCTGTGCAGCAGGAGTTTACGAATATCTTATTTCACGCAGACCAAAAAAAATATTCCAGCTTTTCTGCGGTGCGGATGAAATCGTCCCCGCTCTTAAAATTTATCTGGCAAATAATTGCAGAATCGAAGCATTGATTCCGTTTGATTTCTTTCCGGGGACGCTGAATATCGAACTTCTTGCAGTTATTTCATGCGGACAAAATTGATTATTTCATCAATCTTTTCCTGCGGCGCGCTTGCTCCCGCACTGATACCTGCACACGCAAAAGGAGAAAAATCAAAATCTTTTATATCTTCAACATCATCAACCAGTTTGGCAATAACTCCGCACTCTCCGGCAATTTGGCACAAGCGGCATGAGTTGGAACTTGCCTTTGAGCCCGCAATCAATATCAAATCACACTCCGAAGCAAGTTTTTTGATTGACATCTGCCGCTCGTAAGTTGAAAAACAAACGCCATCTGAATGTTTTATATCAGGATATTTGCGACTCAAAGCCGCCTGGATTTTTTTCACATCATCAATTGACAAAGTTGTTTGCGACAGAGATATCAATTCCTGGTCAATATCCGGCAGAGAAGCTATATCTTCTTCATTTTCAACAACTAAACAATATCCGTCATCAACTCTTCCTATTGTACCGATACATTCAGGATGAGATTTGCTGCCGATGAAAATGATACGCTTGTTTTCAGAGAATGCCTGTTCGACCACAGCATGGTTTTTCTTTACCAATAAACAGGTTGCGTCAAAAATACGAAGATTTTTTTCTCTTGATTTATCCTCAACTGCCCGACTGACCCCATGGGCACTGAACACGATTTTCGCCCCGTCGGGGACAGAATCAAGAGAATCGGTAAAAATGATGTTTTTTTTCTTTAACTCATTAATAACGAAAGTATTATGCACGATTTCATGAAAGATGTACAAAATTTCGCCGTTACACTCTTTCAAAGCCTCTTCAACAATGTTCAAGGCCCTTTTTACGCCGCCGCACAAACCGTAATGTCGGGCAATTTTTATTTTCATTTTGCCAAAATCTCCGTTTTTTTGTATTTATGATACATTTTATCACAATATTACACTTTTTCAACTTGAAATATCAATAATTTCCATTATTTTAAAAACCGAACAAAAATTTTTCTTGCTATCAAAACCTAACAAAGAGAGGTATCAGGCAATATGGCAGCAGAAACAGCAGCTCAAACAGTCGGACTCGGTTTGTCCACCGGAGCAACTTATTTTCTTTATATCGGGATTATTGTCTATATTCTCGGCATTCTTTTCATAGGATATTATGCCGGTCGCAAAGTCAAAGGACTCGGGGACTTCCTCGTTGCGGGAAGAAGGCTGCCGTTATGGATGGCAACCGGTACTTTGCTTGCCACATGGTTCGGCGCCGGTTCAAGCATGGGCGTGGCGGCAACTGTTTTTTCAAGCGGCATAGGAGCTGTTCTTGCCGACCCCTTCGCAGCTTCATTGAGTTTGATTCTTGCGGGTATTTTCATTGTCGGTCTGCTCCGCAAACTCAAATGTCTGACTGTAACTGATATTATCGAACGCAGATTCGGCAAATGGGCAGGCATTTATGCCTCTTTGTGGATGATTCCTGTTTATGTCGGATGGCTCGGAGCGCAGGTACTCGGTATCGGTACTATTTTGAATGTACTGCTCAATATTCCGATTCTTTACGGAGCGTTGATCGGTGCGGTCATCGTTCTGATCTACACTGTTTCCGGCGGCATGTGGGCGGTAACTCTGACTGACCTTGTTCAAGTATCACTTATTATCGTCGGTCTTTTCATCATTGTTCCGCAGGCTGTTTCGATGGCCGGCGGCTACGAATCAGTCTTCTCTCCTGAAAATATCAAAGCCGGTGAATTGAGTTTGGGATACCATGGAGGAGAAGGCGGATTTACCTATTATATCGGTCAATGGATCATTATGGGGCTTGGCTGTATGA
>JAZRBX010000231.1:0-1521 GCA_045635285.1 Victivallaceae bacterium | reverse complement strand
ATGGTCAAAGATTATAAATTTTCCTCTGCCCGGCTGTCATCGTCCTGTAAGCGGTTTGCTTGATGACGGAAAAGTTTTTATCACTTACCGTTTCATGCAGGGGGGCAAAGGCTGGCTCGGTGCATGGACGCAGAATTTTTTTGCGGCAGTCAGTGATGTTGAATCAGCTCTTTCAGAAAAGCGCAGTGAATCGCGGACCCGCATAATTCCGATTGATTATGACCGTTCAATATATTCAGATCTCGGCTATTCCGGCTGGGTGCAGTTTCCTGACGGTGAAATATATATTGTAAATTATATCGCTGATGATGCCTTTGATAAATGTCAGATAAGAGGTTACTCTCTGTATTTGAAAGATTTTATAATTTCAAAATAATACTCTGCTCAGATTATTGTATTTTTGCTGATTTTTTTATTTGCCGACGGAAAAAGTGCAAGTAATATGCAGGATTTGTGCAAATTAAAAGGGTTGCTTTTTTTATTTCTTTGTTGTATAATATTTACAGAAGGCGATTTGTAAATTATTTTGTAATCAAAAAATCTAAACAACAAGGAGAATTGAAAGTGAAAAAATTTTTCCCGATGCTGTTGGCTGCCGCGGCGTTATCTCATATGGCAGTATTTGCCGATGAAGTCTTGCTGAACGGCGGCAAACTTGTTCCTGTTTCCAGCAACAATGTTGAAACTTCCGTCAGTCATTTGAATTTTGTCTGGGCACACCGTTTTTCTGACGGCACGATTTTTTTGAGCCATTCTGCCGGAGTGCATGCGGTTGATGAACATGGATGCAGTGAATACTCTACCGATAACGGTCTGACATGGAAAAAACCGTCAAGCGGTATAGTATCAGGATTCAACGCTTATGAAAATTTGAAGGGCGAAAAATGTTCCGTCGGATGTTCCAGTCTCAAAGATTCCCAAAAGCATATCCTTACAGTTACAGAATATGACAAAAATACAAATCAGAAAAAAATCCGAAAATGTCAGGTTGAGTTCCCTTATGTAACTTCCGTAAGTTTTCTGCACCGGGATTGTATCCGCATGAGCGACGGCAGACTTGTCGTTTGCGGTTACGGCCGCAAAGCTGATGCAGGGCGTTCACATAATTTCCTGCTGGAATCCAAAGATGACGGTCAAACCTGGCAGTTCCTTTCTGTTATCGCCGAGGACGAAGGCAAAAAAACTCCCGAAGGTCCGGATGAAACAACTATTGTTGAATTGCAGGACAAAACTCTGCTCGCTGTTTATCGTGTTGACGGCAACGGACCCGCCAGACAGAAACGCTTCGCTGACGGCGGTAAAACATGGTCAGAAGAGGAAAAATCTGTTTCATTCGGAGCTTCTCCCCATGCAATCAAACTTTCTGACGGTACTCTTGCTGTTGTTACCGGCAGACCTGATTTCTATCTTTTTCTTGATTTTTCAGGAACCGGAAAAAATTATCAGAAAATCTGTCTTTACAAAGGTTCAACCAGTTCTTATGGTTCGATTATAGAAACCGCCCCCGGAGAAATCAGTGTT
>JAZRBX010000230.1:0-7492 GCA_045635285.1 Victivallaceae bacterium | reverse complement strand
AACTCTTGAAAACGCTCCGCTTTCAGATCACGGTGAGAACTTTCAAATGCTTTTGAGAACTTTTGAAATGACCTCTCTTAATAAGATAGCTTAAAAATTCAGGATTGCAAACCTATTTTTCCAAGATTGAGAAAATTTTTGCAAAAGCGGCTTTCAATTCATCGGTTGAAAGAGGCTGAATAAAATCATCTGAAGTACCTGTCTGCAAAGCATTATCGGGAAGAAGATGCAGGAAAGGAGATTCAATGCGTTTTTTGCGTTGACCACGGATAAAACGCTCCTGCGAACATGTCAGAAAAAGTTCTCTTTTCGCACGGGTTATAGCCACATAAAAAAGTCTTTTTTCTTCATCAAGCGAACCTTCTTCCAACGCTCTTTCATGGGGGAAGGAATCTTTCTCCATGGCAACGAGGAAGACTATCGGATATTCAAGACCTTTGGCGGCATGAACTGTTGAAAGAGTAACTCCGGGTTCTTTTTTCTCTTCGGTACGATCATTTTCCTCAAGCAGAGAGAAGCTTTCGAGATAATCACCGAGAGTCGGAGGTTCGGCACATTTGCTCTCAAACTGGGAGATGGCGGAGATAAATTCATCAACGTTTTCACGGCGGTTGCGGGCATCATCAATGTCCTTGTACATTTTCTGCATACCGTCGAGATAGCCTGTTTCACGGAGAAAAGCAGTAATTTTGGGAACGAGATTTCCGGGTTCGGCGAAAGCGGCTTTGGCATGGGCAAAAGCGAGAGAAAGCTCTTTTGCCGCCGCCGCACCTTTGGCGGAAACCGCACTCAAAAAAGCTTCATCTTCAATGAGTTTGAGCATCGGTTTGTGATGAATGGCATACAAATTTTTTAGAATATCGACAGCTTTCTGTGCCAAACCGCGCGGCGGAGTTGCAAGAATACGCAAAAAACTCTGATTATCACGCTCATTGACTACCAGTTTCAGATAAGCGACAGCATCTTTGATCTCTTTGCGGCTGTAAAATTCCTGACCGCCGACCAGAGTGTACGGTATGTCAGCTTGACGCAAGCCGTTTTCAAGTTCACGGGAGAGATGATTTGAACGGTAGAGGATTGCAAAATCCTGATAGGTCAGAGATGGATTTTCACTCATTTTCTGACGGATCATGGAGGAGATGAATTCAGATTCTTTTTCGCTGTTTTCCACGCTGACGGCGACCAAATCTTCACCGTCGCCGAGCTGCGACCACAATCTTTTGTCATGGCGGGCGGCATTTGTGGAAATAACTGCATTGGCGGCATTGAGGATTTTGTTGGTTGAACGGTAATTCTGTTCAAGTTTGACCTCGCAGGTACCGGGAAAGAGATTCGGGAAGTCCAGAATATTGTCGATTTCTGCACCTCGCCAGCCGTAAATACTCTGATCATCATCGCCGACCACACACAAATTGCAGCGGTCGCCGGCAAGCATTTTTATGACCTTGAACTGTGCGGCGTTGGTATCCTGATATTCATCGACCAGCAAATATTTGAAACGCTCACGGTAGTTATCGAGAATTGCGGGAAATTCGCAGAAAAGACGGTAGACCAGCATGATCATATCATCAAAATCGACCATATTCTGCATTTCAAGCATTTCCTGATAGGTCATATACAAGGCACTCGCCATAACATCAATGTCTGTGGCGGCAATATTGCGAGCGTCAACGGGAGTAAGCAGTTGATTTTTCCATGTACTTATGCGATTGACCAATGCATCCATCGGAAAATCATCTTTATTCCAGCCAAGCTGTGCCGCCGCCTGCTTAAAAAGTCCCTGCTGATCACTGCTGTCTGCAATGGTGAATGACGGCAGATAACCGAGATGAGTTATTTCACGGCGGAGAACTTTAACACAGAAAGAGTGAAATGTTCCCAAAGTTACCAGTTTCGCTTTCTCCTCATCAACGAGAGACGCCAGACGCTCACGCATCTCTTTCGCCGCCTTGTTGGTAAAAGTCAGTCCGAGTATTGACTGCGGGTCAATACCGCTTGCAAGCATGTAAGCGATACGGAAAGTAATAACTCTGGTTTTACCGGTACCTGCACCGGCAAGCACCAGCACAGGACCGTTCAAAGTCCGTACAGCTTTCTGCTGTTCGGGATTGAGAACTTTTAAAATTTCATCACAAGTCATGGATGATATTCCAATCAGATAGTTTTGACAGCAATATCAAAATTTCCGTTTTCGCAAACCACACATGCGGCGGCAACGGGATTTTCAAAATCAGCGAAAACGCCGCCGCTGACGACATAATCACATGCAGCCGCTGCGTCAGCAACATCAAATGCTTCATCAATATTTCCGTCGGAGGGACGGTTGCGTTCATAAGTTGAAATATAGAATGCCTGACCGTTTTTGAGTTCAAATTCACGGACAAGCACCGCATCTTTGCGGATGATTCCGAGGAAACCGCGAGTTCCGTCCATTTCGACAGCACCGACAATACGGGGAGTATCCAAAGAATCATGCTCATAATCCAATGCCAGCAACCCCAAAGTCATCGCATCTCTGACCGGAATACCGGAAGCGATTTTTTCTGCGATGGGGTCAGTCTGGGAACCGTTGCTTACGACGGCATATTTACCGGCGATGCGGACACAGTTGTAGGTAATATACGGATTTTTCTGCAAATCGCCTTCAAAACCGGGGCGGGGCATAACAGCGACTTTGTCGCCCATTTTAACAGTCTGACGATTGGGGAATGAACGGGATGAAACACGATACATAGCGACATTTTTGCCGTCATTGGTTCTGCCGATTGAAACGATACGACCTAAATACATAATTAACTCCTTGTTTTGTATTGTTGAAATTTATTGAATTTTGTTAAAACATTTTTGCCAGACCGACCGCATTAAGGAAAACGATCCAGATAACTACCGGCACGAGAAAGCGGATCAAAACCGCCCACAATGTCATCATACTCAAACCGGAAAAATCATCCTTGCGGATACCGGAAATCAAAGTATACAAATTGACATTGACTGCATCAGATGCACCTTTGGCAAGTTCCTTGGAGGCATATTTTGTTCCCCAGACCCAACCGACAAAAAGTGCGGTAAAAAGTCCTGACAGCGGCAGAAACCAGTTTGAACAGATTTTGTCAAGCATATCAAAGAAACTCCCTGACACATATTCAGCTCCGAAAATTTTGTCAAGCAGTTTTTTGCACCATGCCATTCTATCCCAGTTTGCCACACTCAATGCCGAACCGACACCGAAAATTGTAATAACGATCATCGAACCTGCCAAGGCTTTGGCTCTGGAAATTTTGAACTGATCGCACAGATAGGCAACCGTGATTTCAAGCAGACTCATGCCGCTGGTAACAGCAGCAATCGACAGCATCATAAAGAAAAATCCGCACCAGATGAAACCTCCGGGAATCTTACTGAATGCCGCAGGCAGGATTTCAAACAGCAGACTCGGCCCTTGTGCTTCGTTGAAGCCCATAGCAAAAACTGCAGGAAAAATTGCCAGACCCGCCATAATTGAAGCGACAGTATCAAAAATTGCCACCTGAAATGACGCCCTGAAAAGATTCTGTTTCGGAGAGAGATAACTGCCGTAGGTAATAATAATACCCATTGCTAGACTCAATGTATAAAAAGAGTGACCAAGTGCTTCAAGCACACCCTGTTTGCTCAATTTACTGAAATCAGGATAGAGGAAAAATCTTACACCTTTTCCTGATCCTTCCAGCATCAGATTGCGTACGATAAGCACCAAAAGCAATACAAAAAGCATCGGCATAAGAATTTTTGACCAGCGCTCAATACCGTTGCGTACACCACCGACAAGAATGAGCATACAAATTACCATAAATAAAAGCTGACAACCGACTGCTGCATGAGGATTGGTGATAAATGCACCGAAAACTTCCGAGGCGGCTTCTTTTGTTTCATAATGAAGCTGACCTGCAAATGCTTTGTAAACATAAGCCAATGCCCAGCCGCCGACTACACTGTAATAAGAAAGAATAATCGCACTGCTCAAAATCTGCAGAAATCCCACCAGTTTGAAACCAAGAAAAAACAGCAATGCACTGATTGCAAGAGCAATGACACCGAATGCGATTTTTCCCGATAAAAAAAGAAAAACTCCTGACATTAAAATCAGAAATATCAAAGCATAAAGCAAAACAGAACGATTTTTTCCCTCCAATGCACCGAATGCACCGTAAGGATTTTTCTGGGTGCTTCTGCCTATTGCCATTTCACAGAACATAATCGGAATACCGATCATGCAGATAGAAATCAGATAAATAAGCACAAACGCACCGCCGCCGTTCACGCCCGTAATGTACGGAAAACGCCAGATATTGCCCAAACCGACTGCCGAACCGACCATCGCAAGCACAAAACCGATTGAACTTGCGAAATGTTCTCTTTTTTTCTCTTCCATATTTTTCTCCTTTTTTAACAAGGGGGGTTAACGATTGTTGCGTCTGCGTTCAAGTTCGGTGAGATAGAGTTTACGCAAACGGATATTTTTCGGGGTTATTTCAACGAGTTCATCATCATTTATATATTCAAGCGCCTGTTCCAGCGACATTTTGCGTGCGGGAATAATTTTGAGGTTGCGATCGCTGCCTGATGCACGCATATTGGTCAACTGTTTACCGCGTTGAATATTTACCACGAGGTCGTCCTCTTTGCAATGTTCTCCGACGATCATTCCCTCATAGCAATTGTCGTTCGGGTCGATGAAAAATGTACCTCTTGACTGCAAACCGTCAATGGCATAAGCTGCAGCTTTGCCGTTTGCCATACTGATCATGGTGCCGACATTTCTTGACGGAACAGTACCGCGATCGGGAGCGTATTCGAGGAAACGGTGTGCGACGATAGCTTCGCCGCCGGAAAGTGTCAATGCCTTGCTTCTGAATCCGATCAATCCTTTGGTCGGAATAGTAAATTCGACCAGCTGTCTGCCGCCTCTTGCTTCCATATTGACCATTTCGCCGTGGCGGATACCGGCAAGTTCAATGATTTTGCCTGCGTATTCATCGGGGACATCGACGACCAGAGTTTCGACAGGTTCGCAGATAACGCCGTCGATTTCTTTCTGAATTACCTGCGGTTTGGCAACGGCAAGTTCGTAACCTTCACGACGCATTGTTTCAATAAGAATTGCCAAATGCAGTACGCCGCGGCCTGAAACTTTGAATGAATCTCCGTTCATCTCTTCAACCTGCAGAGCGACATCTTTTTCGGTTTCTTTGAAAAGTCTTTCCCGCAGATGACGGCTGCTCACATATTTACCGTCCTGACCGTAAAAAGGCGAATCATTGATGCGGAAGACCATAGACAAAGTCGGTTCATCAATAGCAATGGGCGGCATGGCTTCAGGATTATTTGCATCGGCGATGGTATCGCTTATGTCGATACCTTCAAGACCGACGATGCCGCACAATTCACCGCACGGGACAAATCCGGTATCTTTTCTGCCGAGTCCTTCAAAAGTGAAAATCTGTTTGATTGCAGCGGGCATAACTTTGCCGTCTCTTTTTATCACAGAGAGCGGTTTGCGTATGTCAAGGTCGCCGCGGTAAACCCTGCCGATACCGATTCTGCCGACAAATTCAGAATAATCCAGTGTCGCAACCTGGATTTGCACGGGACCATCCTGACGGGGCGGAGGTTCAACATATTCAAGGATAGCGTCAAGCAGCGGTTCAAGTGATTCGCGTTTGTCATTCAAATTTTTGACTGCCCATCCGTCTCTGCCGCTGGCATACAGCACCGGATAATCAAGCTGTTCCTCAGTGGCATCAAGTTCGCAGAAAAGGTCAAAAACCTTATCACAAACAGCATTCACTCTGGCATCAGGTTTATCAACTTTATTGATGACCACCACAGGCTGCAAATTCAACTGCAAAGCCTTGCTCAAAACAAAGCGTGTCTGCGGCATAGGTCCTTCTGCTGAATCCACCAGCAGAACAACGCCGTCGGCAAGTTTCAGAACTCTCTCAACCTGACCGCCGAAGTCGCTGTGTCCGGGAGTATCGATGACATTGATTTTAGTACCTTTGTACTGGATGCTGATATTTTTTGAGAGAATGGTAATTCCTCTCTCTCTTTCAAGGTCGTTGTTATCGAGGAAGCAATCGACTACCTCCTGATGTTCACGGAAAACTTTTGACTGCCGCATGATCTGATCGACGAGGGTAGTTTTGCCGTGGTCGACATGGGCAATGATAGCAATATTTCTGATACTCTGCATAAATTTTATTCCAATCGTGGTGAATTACAATAATACATTTCCATAATATAGCACTTTTTTGATATAAAATAAAGTTTTTTTTGTAAATTTTTTCATTTATCTTTGAATATTTTTTTTGTTGCTGTATATTTTTGTAGAGCGGAGAGGTTTTTCCGCTGTTTTCAAATACACTTTCCACACCCCGAAAAGGATTTTTAAAATATGGAACTTACCCGCAAGCAAATCATTCTCAACTGCGAGAAACTCGAAAGACGTTTCGCTTTGCTTGGCGGAGGCAGACTCGAAGAATATATCGTTGAACGCGAAAATGACGATGTCAAAGTCGGCTCCGTTTACCTCGGCAAAATCGTAAATCTCGAACCGTCACTGCAGGCGGCTTTCGTCGATATAGGAGCAGAAAGAAACGCTTTTCTGCACTACTCAGACATCATCGACGGCAGCGATGATGTAATAGAAAGACAGGACGACCTCATCAAAGTCAAAAACCGTGAATCCGCTTCTCACCGCTCCGCCAAACTCGAAGAAATCACCGCCGAAGCAAAAAAACGCAAAAAACATAAATTCACCGTAAACAATATCCCCGAATATTTCAAACCCGGTACAGAATTGCTCGTTCAGGTCGTCAAAGGCCCTATCGGTACCAAAGGAGCAAGAGTTTCAACCAATCTGTCCATTGCAGGAAGATATCTGGTCATACTCCCCTACTCCGCACATATCGGTCTTTCCAGCAAAATCGAAGACAAAGCCGAACGCGAACGCCTGAAAAAAATTCTCAATGAACTCGAAGTCCCCGAAGGCGTCGGACTCATCTGCCGTACAGTCGGCGAAGGCCGCAAAGCCGTGTTTTTCAAACGCGACCTCAAAATCCTGCTCGATTACTGGGACAATATCGAAGACAAAATCAGCCGATGCCAAGCTCCAGTATGCGTTTATCAGGAACCCGATCTCATCGAACGCACCGCACGCGACTTCATGACCGAAGAAATCGGCGGCATCCTCGTCGATGACAAAAACGCTTACAACACCATCCGCTCACTTCTCCGCAAACACGGAGGTCTGCGTATGGCAGCCAAAGTAAAACATTACTCCGGCAAAGATCCGATTTATGAATATTACAATGTCGATAAACAACTCTCCGAACTTCTCCGCCGTGAAGTCGCCCTCCCCTCCGGCGGCTACATCTGCATTGATGAAACCGAAGCTTTGATCGCCATTGATGTAAACTCCGGCAAAGTCGGGCATCACAAAAAAATCGAACAC
>JAZRBX010000229.1:0-5606 GCA_045635285.1 Victivallaceae bacterium | reverse complement strand
ATATAAAGTTTGAGTGAAGCCGGAAAACTCATATCCCAGTACGGTGCTGCAATAATTATCTCATCTGCCGCAGCAAAATTTCTGGCAAACTCGAATGACGGACCGGAAAAATCATTGGCGGCGATCGCGTTTTCCCTCTCTGATAAATATTTTCCGGAGAGGGGATACATTACAGTTTCTTCCAGATTGACGGTTGACAACTTGCAAGCCTGATTTTCAAGAATTTTGTTCAGGCAGGCTTGAGCCAGACGGTTGGTTCTGGAATCAACATCACGCTTTACACAAGCATTTACATAGATAATATTTTTCATATTGAATTTTCTTCAGAAATTTTTTATTGTTTAGGGCAATAATATAGTTTCTTTTTATAAAAATACAAACGGCGAATCAGTTTTATTAATGCAGTTTTTCAGATAATATTTGTTAAATTTTTACGGTATGTTTTTTCATGCAGCAGTTTCTGTTGAGAAATATTTAAAATTTTTTTCGCCATGCCTCCTTGACAGGGCGTGTTTTTTAAATTATATTATCTCTGTTCTCTGTTCAGGAGCTTGGCGTTATTTGTAGTCAAAATTGATTCCCATTTCGTCAAGCTCTTCTTTCGTACAGTACTTTAAAAATATCCCGATATATTCATGGTAATTGATTCAGAAAGGATTGACTTATGAAAATTTGTATGATGTCAGGCATGATGTATGAATATTCTGCAGAGGAGATCGTATCAGCCGCGATTGAATGCGGTATGGAGGCAATCGACTGGATCGGACTGCACGGATGCCGTGCGGATTATTTGAAAAAAGTTTGCGATGATGCAGGCTTGTATATCGCTTCTCATACGATGATAAAAAGCGGTTTTGTCGAAGGATACGGCAACTGGTTTGATGAGTTCAAATGTTCTCTGGATGATGCCCGTGAGCTTGGTGCTCCTGTGATGATGATACCTCCTTTTCCCCGCCGGAAACAGACAAGTATGGAGGATGACAGAAAGCGTTATACAGATTATTATGCACGCAGCTGTGAATATGCGAAAGGTTCGGGAGTTACATTGACGGTGGAAAGTACAGGTTTCCTCAACAGCCCGATAGTAACTGCCGATGAGTGTTTAGAAATTTTGCGTCAGGTGCCTGATCTTCGTGTTACATTTGACCAGGGAAATGTGGCAACTGCTGACGATTCAATAGAGGCATTTAAGAAATTGCGTCAATATGTGGTGCATTTTCATGTCAAGGACTGGTATATTTTTGATGAAGAAAAAAATAATGCAAAATTGAAACGCTGCGGCAAATATTTTCTGGATGCAACGATCGGTGAGGGGGATGTTGATTTGAAAAAATTCTGGCAGACGCTGACTCCGTCGGAATGCAATATTTATGTCAACCCGGAAACCCGTGATTGGGCTGGCAAACGCAACGCAGTTGATGTTTATAAACAGGTCTGTGCCGAAATGCGTTCATGGGAAGATTGAGAGATTCCGCTCGCCTTTTTATATACTGTCGCATTACATGCCTTGCGGAGTAAAAATATATCACTGTTTTTCAGAGTCCCCCCGTTTTAAGTTTTTTTATCCGTAATCGTTATGTGATAAAAAATCGGGATTGCTTTTATTGGCAACAATAAAAGTAATCCCCGTAAAAGTTTTGGAAAAAAGGGCGGAGGTCCGTCTTTGCTGTATCGAGCCGGGACAAGTTGCGGAGAGGGAAACTGACCTTTTTCAAAAGGTTTTTACTTCCCACTCAAAAAATTACCTTTTTTCTGTTACATTTCAAGTAAGACATGTTCATCAGCATGAATTTCGGAAAGTTTGATTTTCAGCTGTTCAAGTCTTTGCCGATACTCAGTCTCGATAAGTCTAAACTCCGATTCAAGCTGATCAAGCTCCTGTAAAAGTCGGAGTTGGGTTCTTGTTTTTTCGAGTTGAGTTCTGATGATTTCTGTTTGATTTGACATACTGCCTCCATAAAGGTTTTGTTTTTGTCGTTTTTGCATTTGAAAACTGCGGCAATTTCGGGGATTTGCTCACAGCGGCTTTTTATGAATTTGTGGATAGCCTGGCGGGTGATAGATTTTTTTCTGCCGATTTCGGCGAGGCTGATCATCGGGTTGTGGATTTTTTCTTCGAGGATGGCAAGAGTTTTGTCATCCATGGCGACGATAATGCCGATGAGTTCGAGCATATCGTTTCTGGTATAAATTCTTTCCTCTTTGCGCCGTGAGATATTGACGGGAAGAGGGGATGGCAGCTCATCGGTTGGGATTTTGCGTGTGCGGTTGCAGAGGAGAGATGGCATTGATTCGGTGCTTTCTTTGCAATAATCGAGCAGCGGGCAATTTTTGCACTCCTCTTTTCCGGCGTGGTATTGGGAATAGCAATGCATAATAAATTTTCCTTTAAAGTGAAATTAATAAAAAGAACAATACAAATATATAAACTTTTTGTAAAAAGTCAAATTAAAAACTGAAAAAAATCTAAAAAAATTTAAAAAAACAGAAATTTAAGCATAAAACAATTAATTATAGACTTAATAAATTTTTAAAAAATGCGTTTTTGCTCTTTTGAATTTCAAAAAAATTTTATAAATACGCCGAAAAATCAAGGGAAAATTAATATTATTTAAGTGGTGGGATATGTGAAATGCTCTGCTTTTGATAAGGGGGGATTTATGATCGCTTCGGGGGAACGGCATCCCTCTGCCCATGTCCAAATGGAAATGCAAGGCATGCTGAAGCTAATTTAAATGATATTGCTGAACTTACTGTACCGGCTTAAGAAAATTTTGCCTGAAAATCATATTGTTTTTCAAATATTACAAGACTGGAAAAATTCTGATATGCAAGCGGGGGAGGTGAAAGCCTCCCCCGTCTGTAATGAAAATCAGATTGTGTTCAGTATACAGTTGTTTAAAAAAGTCAGATGATGACGATTTTGCGGAAGTTCTTTTTGCCGGCTTTGAGGACAAATTCTTTTTTGTCGTTTTTCAAAGTTGCTGAAACATCGGTGATTTTGACATCATCGACGGAAACGGCTCCGCCTTGAACCAGACGGCGTCCGTCGCTGGTTGATTTGACTAGTCCTGCCTCCTGAAGAAGTTTGCATATCCAGAGTCCGTCGCCGTCAAAGAGAGATGAAGCAAGTTCGACAGTCGGGATCGAAGTGTCGGCTGCTTTGGAAATATCGATTTTTGCGATGGCGGAGGAGGTCGCAATTTTGTTTTCGGGGTCGGCGAAACCGAATTTTGAACCTGCGGCGAGGTAAGCGTTTTTGGCTTCTTCTTCGCCGTGAGCAAGTTTTGTTGCTTCAAAAGCGAGAATTTCTTTGGCACGGTTGATATTCGGACATTCGGCGAGGGCGATACATTCAGCAACTGGAAGTTCGATGGCAAATTTTTTCAGCAGATCGCCGAGCATGGCATCGTCGCAGTTGCGCCAGAATTGATAATAATCAAAAACACTGGTGCGGTTGACATCCAGCCAGACGCTTGTGCCGCCTGCTGATTTGCCGAATTTCTGACCGGTTGCGGGGTTGAGCAGGAGCGGGATGGTGAGGACGTGGACCTCTTTTTCCTCTTCGTACATGCGGCGGATGAGTTCAGTACCTGCGACCATATTGCCCCATTGATCCTGACCGCCGATTTCCAGAGTGCAGTTGAATTCTTTGTTGAGATGGTAGAAGTCGTAACCCTGCAGGAGTGAGTAACTGAATTCAAGGAAAGAGAGTCCGTTTTCCAGACGGCTTTCCACGGATTTCTGTGCGAGCATACGGTTGACGGAGAAACGGCTGCCGATGTCACGGAGGAAGTCGGGCAGTTTGATATTGCCGAACCAGTCGAAGTTGTTGACGAAATTGGCTTCGCCGTTTTCAAGCGTGATGAAACGGGAGAGCTGTGAACGCAGACATTCGACGTTGTGAGCGACTTCTTCCATAGCGATCATATTGCGTGCGGTGGAGCGTCCGGAGGGGTCGCCGATGGCACCGGTTGCACCGCCGATAAGAACGGTCGGGACATGTCCGGCTTTTTGGAGCATACGCATAGCCATGACGGGGAGGAGGTGTCCGACATGCAGACTTGAACCTGTGGGGTCGAATCCGCAGTAGAAGACGACTTTTTCGTTATTGAGTTTCTTTTCGATGGCGTTTTCGTCGGTCATCTGGTAGAGGAAGCCGCGGTCTTTGAGTTCCTGAAAAATGTTGCTCATTTTGTTTTTCCTTGTATATTAAGTTGTTTTTTGAATGCTAAAAAAAAAGATGTCCGGAGCAGGACACCTTTGAATTTTCTTTTGACAAAAAAATTACCGTCCCTGCATTTTGGCAATGTAGAGATAATATCGGTAATAATTTTGTGCGTTAAAAATTTTCATAATAACAATATTATATCATAAATTCGGAAAAAATCAAATATTTGTTTTGATTTTTTGAAAAATATGATATATTGACAATGTTAAAAAGTTTTTTTTGCCGAAAAAAAGTGTCAGATTTGCAAAACATTTTTATAATCAATTATTTACAAATAAAAGGAGTATTATCATGGCAGAAACAATGACAATGGATGAATTTCAGGATGCAATTTCAAACGGCGTGACCCTCGTCGATTTCTGGGCAACTTGGTGCGGCCCCTGCAAAATGATGCTGCCTGTTATGGAAGAACTCGCAGCAGAACTTGAAGGCACTGCCAAAGTCATCAAACTTGATGTCGATGAAAATCAGGAAGTTTCCAGCAACTACGGCGTTCGCACATTGCCCGCATTTTTCGTTTTCAAAGACGGTGATGTCGTCGCTCAATTCTCCGGTCCTCAATCCAAAGAAACTTTGGATGACGCAGTCCGCAACGCATAAGGATACGGATCATGTTTCAACTGGAAATTTCAAGAGAATTTGCCGCCGCTCATCAACTTCGCGGATATAACGGCGACTGCTCAAATCTTCACGGTCATAATTACCGTATCGTTGCAATACTGCGTGCAAAAGAACTTGACGAAATCGGTATCGCTGTCGATTTCAAAAAACTTAAAGCCGCTCTCGATGAGATCATCATGGAATTTGATCATACAAATATTTCCGAGAATCCGCTTTTTGCAGACCTCAATCCCACCAGTGAAATGATCGCTGTGGTGATCTACAAAAAGTTGAAGGAAAAAATCAATGACGGAAATGTATCTCTTTACGGTATAAAGGTTTATGAGTCGCCGACAAGTTCCGCTATGTTTTTTGAGGAATAAGTCGTAAAATGGCTGATAATGTTGCAAAATCAGGCTCGGCGGTGCGTATCGCCGAGCTTTTTTCAAGTATTCAGGGCGAATCGACTTATGCGGGGCGTCCGTGTTTTTTTGTGCGCTTGAGCGGTTGTTCGTACCGTTGCAGTTATTGTGATACTCTTTTCGCACAGGACTTTGACTGCGGCAGAGATTATCTGATAAGCGAGGTCGTGGAAGCTGCTCTGCGATCAGGTTTGCCGCTTGTTGAAGTTACCGGCGGTGAGCCTCTGGCACAGAAAAATACAGTCGGACTTATCAAGGCTCTGCTTGAGGCAGGTTTGGAAGTGATGCTTGAAACTAACGGCGGCTTTGATATTTCTGCTGTGCCGCAGGAAGTCAAGCGTATCCTTGACTGC
>JAZRBX010000228.1:0-5394 GCA_045635285.1 Victivallaceae bacterium | reverse complement strand
AGTCGTGCAGAAAGACATTTTCGAATTCGGCAGAAGATCGATAGTTCCCCATTTTTTGGAAAAAGTTTCTTCTGCTCCGTGGTGGATGCGGACAGCCTCTTTGCTCAGCAGATACACCCAACTCACATAGGCACTTGAACTGCCCAGAAATGTGTGGTACATGACGATGGACTTGTTCTGATCTACATATTGCTGTATCGCAAATCCGATGTTCTTCATATTGTTAGTGCAGCCACTGGCCTTCGCCCGTTCTCTTGCGCTGGAAAGAGCGGGCATCAGAATCGCCGCCAGAATGGCGATAATGGTGATCACAACCAGAAGTTCGATGAGTGTGAATTGTTTTTTCATTTTTTCATTCCTCCCATTTTTTCAAGTTTGGTTACAGTAAAAAACTTCTGTTCACTTTTGTTTGTTCTGTTTGGAATCGGCGCTTTTCTTCGCCGCAACGGCTGCAGACTTTGCGCTTTTTTTGTTTTTGTAAGGCGGAATGACCGCCTTTACAGTAAGTTTGTAAGGCCAGAGACGCTTTTTGTTGATCTTTTCCGCCAGCGGAGTTTTGGCTTTGGATAACTCAGAAGCAATTATATTTGCAACGAAATGAGCTCCGACAATATTGGTGTGGCTTGGATCGTAACGGTCGCTTTTACGCTGGATACAGTAAAATTTTGCACATTCAGCTTCACCGATAAGCTCCATCGCCTTTTCCTGTTCTGCAAAGAGATCAAGGCAGGGAACGTTGAACTCTTTGGCGACCTCTCTTATCGCATTGGAGTAAGGAACCCGATCACGGCGCAGAACTTTGCCGTTCATAAAAGCCGGTTCATCCTTGGCATTGCGGTACATCGACTGATTGAGAGTAACAAAAATCACCTTGGCACCGACAGCAGTTGCCTCACGGTAATAGCGGCGCAGATTATCTTTAAAGGTAGTTTTTGCATCGGTATGACGCGGACCGGGTTTATTGTCGTTGGCTCCCAGCGCCATAATGACATAATCGGGCTTTGAAGCAAGCAGTTTATTCCACCAGCCTTCGGTTCTGAATGTCACCGTGCTTCTGCCTGATTTGGCAAAATTAAGTACCTTTACATCATCATAAAAGTACTTGTCAAGCACCTCTCCCCAGCCCCAGACGCGGCGAGGGTCACAATCCACATTGGGATTCTGACGGTAACTTTCGCAAGCGGAGCTGCAGGCGAGCGCCACTTTGATTTCTTTGGCGTTAACGGTGATAAAAGCCGTCAATGCCAAAACTGCAGACAAAACCAATCTTTTCATTCTCAAATCCTCTGTTATTTTGTAATGTTGACCATTTTACCATTTGTATACTTGAAAAAATCTATGCGGAACGCCTGAAGTTTGGGTGCTGATTTGTTTTCATCAGTGACCAGCAGCCGCATAAAGATATCTTTTTTATCAGGAACACATTCAAATCCGAGACAGGCGGAAAAATCAAGCACTTTATCAAGCGTCATATCGGCGTTGTAAACAGTGCTTAAATCGCGCTTGGCGTAATACGAAAGAAAGAGCTGTCTGCCGTTTGAAGTTATCGCCTGCGGTCCGAACATCGTCGGCACACCGCAATCGATATCGATAATTTCGATTTTGCCTGTAAAATCGGCTTTGATTTTGGCGATTTTGTCAGGACTCTCATACTTTCTGCCCATACCGCCGACACCGCAGTAAAAATATCCGCCGAGTTCGGCAATACCGTCAAGCGGAATATCCAGCTTGAAGCGTGAAAGTTCTTTCAAATCGGCAGAGTATTCCACGATATAACCGTAACGTTTTTTGGTCTCTTTATCTCTGCAGGCAACCGAAGAATAGATTCTGCCGTTGTAAACACAGATATCTCCCGTATGATTGGGGGTCGGAACTCTTTTTATTTCTTTACCGTTCCAATCGAGCTTGATTATATTCTGATTGCATCCGAGATATATCGCTTCACGCAAAGCACAGATACCCTGGATATGATCTCTTTTATCAGGCAGATATACTTTGCCGCAAACGGTTTTGAACGCGTCTTCACATTGCCAGTAATTATCTTCGACGGGTTCTCTTGAAATAAATCCGTCATCGGTGATAAAGAATTTGCCGTCATCACCGCGCAAACGCTTGGGATAGGGCGGAACAGGCAGAGTTTTGCCGTCTGCAGTCAAACCGTCAAGAACTTCAGGAGCTTTGCCGTTTTCGACCCATGCAGTAATGACTTTTTTAAGCTCGGCGAGCTTTCTTACTCCGCGGCTCTGCGCCTGAGCGTGAACTCTGCCGGGCAGTATATAGTAACGGGCAAACTTATTGAATTCATCAATGCCGCCCGCAAAACTTACGGCTTTGTTCACATAATCGGTGATAATCGATTCAGGACAGATACGGTCATCAACTCCCGACATGATGATTATTTTGCCGCCGCGTGAACTGAATTTTCTCAAATCAGGATTATCCGCGCGGTACATCGGAGTCATTTTTTCAACGAACTGCATAGCCTCAGCTTTCGGCATCGCTTTTGTTTTATCATTGGTGTAAAGTTTGGGATTTTTTCTCGGCGGATCGAAGTAAAATCCGTAATTCACCAGCCAGCTCGGCATAAACACACGCAGTTCTTTGCCGTGCGGCTGCCCTGCGGTCACCCGTTTGCCGTTGACAAAAACACCGTCATAAATTTTATAAAGACGCTCTTTCTGATCATCAGTAAGGGCAGGCTTCATACCTGCTGCAATATCGATGATTTTTTTGGCATCTTCAAAAGAGTATTTGGGATAAGAGAGAAATCCGCGTTTGACTGCATACGGTTCATCCTTATCCTTATAGAACTGCAGAGCGGCTTTTTTCAGATTTTTCACCTGCTGTTCACAGAATACCGGATTGCCCTTTGAGTCAAAAAGCAGTTCAGAACGGTACGACATGATCATAAGCAGCAGCATTCTGTTGACTACGGGAACTTCGGAAAGGATACCGTCGTAATCTTCAGGATAACGCTGTGCCTCATGCAGAGCCTGTCCGCCGCCTGTGCTTCTGCCGGTGAAGTAGGAGTATTTCACCTTTTTTCCGTAATATGCCTTGATAATACTCTTTGCAGTAACGGTCATCAGATGAGTTGAGCGGTACGCGAAGTCAAGCCAGACATCAGGCTTATTGACTGCGCCATTGCTTGTTCCCATATCGGTAGTTACAACAGCATCGCCGTCGCGCATATAGCTGTCGAAGTTTGCGGTGCGCAAGTTTCCTGCGATACCGCCGTTGCCGACACCCCAGAGCCTGCCGTTCCAGTTGTCAGGAAGCCACAATTCACAGCGTATATACGACTCTTTCCCGGGGGTGAGAGTGTAGCAGATTCTTGTGCAGGGCGGAATATTTTTCAGCACTTTGTTGCTGTAATGAAGAAATTCACCGTCAGTTATACGCTCAATATGGGTGATTTTGCCTCTACCGATATCAACGTCGGCAAGTTTTGCTTCAATTTTTTGGGCATTGCCGAATACGGCAAGTGCAAAAAACAGAACTGTGCAAAACAAAATATGTTTCATAGCAAAAAACCTTATTTTAATATCGCCCTGTCAAAAGCATCGTGGATATACTGGTCATCCATGCTTCCGACACCGAACAGCAGCGGAGCAGAAGTCATCTGATCGCAGTTCGGAGTAACTCCGACTGCAAGCGTATGCCTGCCCTTTTCAAGCTCAAGCACGATACTCTGATTCAGCGGAGCACGGTGGAAAGCGGGCAGAAACGGTCCTGCTTCCTGACCGAAACAGAATTTTTCATCGACCCAGGTGCGCATGCCTGCGGTGGTTGAAACCAGTATTTTGTACTGACCGCTTGACTTTACTTCAAACTCCAGCTCGTATATGGCATAGCTGTCGGGGGTATGCTTTTTGAAATCGATATTGACATAGTTGCCGGAAAAAGCGACTTCCTCGACCGTTTCATCTTTGGGAACGGGGAACTTTCTGAAATCACCGGCAAAAAGTTTGGTGGCATATCTGCAGGTGCCGTAAATTTCCAAATCCTCTTCGGCGGCAAAACTCTCCAAATCATCGACTACGGTGATTTTATCTTTCAGACTTATCACCAGATCAGCAAATTCATCAAGGGTCGCAGGTGGATTTATTCCCACGATCTCTTTGCTGACCACCAGCTCTCTGCCGATCGGTTTGAGCCACTTTTCTTCGATGCAGTCAGGCGAAATAATACCCAGCAGCGCGCCCACGGTGGCACCTGTGCAGTCGGTATCACAGCCGAAATTTACTGCGGTGCAGACGGTTTTGGAAAAATCCCCTTTGCCGATCAGCAGCGCGGCGATCATAAAGGCGATATTGACGTGAACATCGGTAAAGTTATGGCAGGCGTAAGCGTCGCGCAGTTCCTGACGGATTTTCAATACATTGTCGGTCGACTTGCAGAGTTTAACCGTGTGTCTGACCAGTTTTTTCAGATATGAATCCTTGGGCAGAAACGATATACCGCAATCGATGAGCCTTCTGACATCGCTTTCGACAAATGCCATACTTTCGAGCGCAACAAGGAATATCTCAGCCTCAAGTCCGCTTGCGGTATGGTCGATACAGCCATCCATTTCAGCATATTTCACCGCCTTTTCAGGTTCGCCCGGAGCGAGAAACGCCCAGAGTTCACTGCGGATCGCCGCCCCCATGCCGTCGCAGAAAGCGTTATCGTAAGTGCCGATAAGACGACCTTTCAGCCCCAGCTTGATGTTTTTGATGGCAACACCGTATTCATCCCACGGAAAACCGACATTTTCCACCCAGGCGCGGGCAAAATTTGCACAGCTCAAAACTCCGTTCCAGTCGGTCGCAAGTCTGCACGCCCAGAGAATCTGCAGATCAAGGTCATCGTTGGGCAGCATTTTTTCGGGTACGGGATCATAATATTTGAGTTTCAATGGTCCCGTGCATCCCTCGTACGGAGGCGCACCCAATGTGCCGCCGACGGCTTTACCGAGAAGTCCGCCGATTATTTTTTTGCGTAATGTCTGATTATCCATAGTCAGGAACTTTCTGTTTTTCAGCTGAATTTGAACACAGGTTCGGTGATTTTTTCAGCAAATGAAACTCTCTTTCCGTTCTGGGCGGCAGAGTACATCGCCAGCAGGATTTCCTGCGTGAGCATGCCGTGAACAAGATCAACTCTGCTGGGAGCATTGTTCATGACCGCATTGGCTATGTCGGCATAGCAGCGCTCAAAATAGAGATACTTGTCGGTATCGCCGTGGTGGAAATTTTCGTCGCAGGCAGGATTTTCAAAACCGACAGCACTCATACGGCAGAACACGCTGTTCATACCCTCTTTTTTATCCATATAGAGCTCAACAAAACCTTTATCTCCATTGACACGGATAAGCGGAATATCCATCGTATTTTCAGGAGAAGCTGTTAT
>JAZRBX010000227.1:0-5800 GCA_045635285.1 Victivallaceae bacterium | reverse complement strand
TGCAATCGCACCTGAACCGAGAACCAGAACATTTATACGTTTGGCACAATCTGCCAGACGCTCCGCATCACGGTCGAGCATTTCAGCATACGCCAGCAAATGATGAGCGAAAAGTACAGGCTGAGCATGCTGCAAATGAGTAAAACCCGGCATAATGGCACGGGGTTCTTCTGCGGCTTTTTCCACCAATGCACTCTGAAAGTTGCGGATCATTTCGATAAGCAGAGCGATTTCATCACGCAGATACAGACGGATGTCCAATGCCACCTGATCGTTGCGGCTGCGGGCGGAATGGACTCTGGCACCTTCATCACCGAGTTTGGCGATGAGGGCACTTTCGATATTCATGTGAATATCCTCAAGTTCCATTTTGAATTCAAAGTCGCCGTTTTCGATACGCTGAAGGATATTGTCAAGTTCCTCACCGATCACAGCGGCGGTTTTTTCGGGAATGATCCCCGCACTGCCGAGCATAGCGGCATGAGCCTTGCTTCCCTGAATATCGTATTTATACAATCTTTTGTCGAAAGAGATCGATTCAGAATAATCTGCCACATCTTTGGAAGTATTTTCACTGAATCTTCCGCCCCACATTGCCATAATAAGACTCCTTATGTAGTTTCAAGTTATTTTGTTACTACATATATATTACTCCTTTTTTTGCCAATTTCAATTTTTTTTGCAAAAAATACAGTTTTTTATTTGTAAAAATTCAAAATGGGGTTATTTTTTCAATCTGTCAATAAAAACTTTAAAACTTTTTGCCGGGCCGCTGATTCATTTCAGAGCTTCTCCTGATTCAGCGGCTTTCACCGTCGGGATTTCCCGATTACATTAATTTTGCACCACGAAAGGGCTGTGGATATGCGAATCAATGTGCTGGACTATTACAGCAAAGAGGAGTGGGACGCACTCCGCAAAGAAGCTGACAAACACGAAACTCCGTGCCTCGTTGTCAATCTGGACATCATCGAGCGCAAATACAATGAACTCAAAACCTATTTTCCGTTCGCCAAAATCTATTTTGCCGTCAAAGCAAATCCCCATGAGGAAGTTCTTTCTCTCCTGCGCGACCTCGGCGCATGTTTCGACATCGCCTCTCGCTACGAACTGGACAAAATCCTCTCTCTCGGCGTTTCTCCCGATCGGTTGAGCTACGGAAATACCATCAAAAAAGCAAAAGACATAAAATACTTTTATGAAAAAGGCGTCCGCATGTTCGCTACCGACAGCGAAGCAGATATAAAAAATCTCGCAAAATACGCACCCGGTTCAAAAGTTTTTTTCCGCATTCTCACCGAAGGCGGCGAAACTGCGGAATGGCCGCTCTCCCGCAAATTCGGATGTCATCCCGATATGGCAATCGACCTTGTTATGATGGCTCATGAATTGCAGCTTGAACCCTACGGCATCTCTTTCCATGTCGGTTCTCAACAGCGCGACATCGGTGCATGGGACTCCGCCATTGCCAAAGTCCGCTACATTTTCGACTATCTCAAAACTCAGGATATTCAGCTGAAAATGATCAATATGGGCGGCGGATTCCCTGCAAATTATATCTCAAAAATCAATCCACTTGATCTCTACGCAGAGGAAATCACACGCTATTTGAACGAAGACTTTGAAGAAGGTCTCCCTGAAATCATCCTCGAACCCGGCAGAAGCCTCGTCGCTGAATCAGGCATCCTCGCCTCCGAAGTCATCCTCGTTTCCGAAAAATCCTCCGTCGGTCTGGACAAATGGGTTTATATCGACGCAGGTAAATTCAACGGACTTGCCGAAACATGGGAAGAAAGCATCAAATATCCCCTCTATTGCGAAGGCAGAGGCGATTTGACCGACAACTTTATCATCGCAGGGCCGACCTGCGACAGTCAGGATGTCATGTATGAACAGTACCGCAATCCCCTCCCCGGCTACATCAAACCCGGCGACAGGATCTACTGGCTCACCACCGGTGCATACACTTCAAGTTACGCATCCGTCGAATTCAACGGATTTCCCCCCATCAAAATGTATGTGGTGAAAAACGAAAAATAAGCTCCGTTTCTCTGTTACGGAAAAAATCAACGGGATTGCCCTTCAAAAGCAATCCCGTTTTTTATTATTGACAAATTTTCAGAACGAATCAAACATACTTGATATCCTCGCCATCTTCGGGGATGACATAAGTTACCTCATTTTCCTCCAGGGGCTGTTTGCCCTGCAATCTGCGGTAGAGGTCAGTCAACAGACGGTTGGTTCGGCGGACTTCGGTCAACAAAGCCTGATCCTGTGCATCCTGTTTGCGGACCTGCGAAGCGACATTGAACAAATTGGCGTTATTCTCCTTTTTGAACTGTTCAAATGTCTTGCAGATATAAATGATTTTGGCTGATACAAGAACAAAGATGAGGACACAGCAAATACAGATGATTGCGAGCAGTAAAAGGTGAAGATCCGACATGTTTACCTCCTTTGTTTCAGGTTCAACAGTCCTCTGCGGCATTGTGCCGCGGAGCAACTTCTGAAAAGAAGTTAACACACATTTTAATAAAAAGCAAGCAATTTTAAAAAAAATATGTAATTTTTTTATTTTCCATACCGGAACAAAAAAAACGGGGCTTTCGCCCCGTCATAAAAAATTACTTTCAAAAAACTATTGTTTTGATTTCAAACGGCTTAAATTCAAGTTCAAGCTGTTGATTTACAACATCATAGACTTTTTCTTCATGCCATTCAAGAAGATCGGTTTCCGCAACTTTACTGACATTGGAATTAAATGTAAGTTTACCTTTGCCGCCGGCTCCGGCGGTTTCAACCAGACGGCAAACGATCTTATCGGATTTTTCCGCCTTTTTGACAACTTCGAGAGTAACATTTTCACCGTTAAAACTGACAGGGAAAGTCAATTTTTCTGCGACACCTGCGAGTTGCAGGACCTCACGGTTGAGCAATGCGGCTTCTTTCATGACAGAGGAAGCAACAAGATCTCCGTTGTGCGGCAAGAGCGAATATTTAAATTCCTGAATGCCTCTGTCTGCGTAGAAATCGGGAAATTTGGGAGCGCGGAGCAGGCAGAGATCAAGTCCTGTATCATCACAGCGATAACCGTATTTGCAGTCGTTGAGCAGAGCCACACCGTAATTGCGTTCGGAAATATCCATATAACGATGACCTATCACCTCAAAACGTGCCATATCCCATGAAGTATTGGCGGCAATCGGGCGTTTCAAATAGCCGTATTGAATATCAAAATTAGCTTCAGTTGCAAAAACATCCACACCGAATCCGACACGCAGCATTTTGCGGTCCTCCTGCCAGTCAACGACGGTATTGAAGTCCAGACGCTTGCTGTCATCGGCAAGGAAAACTGTCTGGGTGAAAGTTGAATTGCCGATTTTGCCTTTAATAACAGTCGATTTCCCGAGGCTGCCGCATTCAATAGGAGCGAACTCTACATCAAAAGCTTTTGCAGGGACACCGTCACGGTAATAACTGTCTACATCCCATGCTTCATAAACAATAGGTCTGTCAACATAGAGCGACAACGAATTACCGACTCCGTTTTCACGCAAAATGTTGCGGCTGTTCTGTTTATCAAATGCTTCAATAATTTCTCCCCTGTCATTGAAAACATAGCGGACAAAATTATTTTCAAGGACTTTGCCGTTGATTTCAGAAATAGAGTGAGACTTTTTCGCACCTCTGACGATAACTGCAGAACCGAAAGAGGGAACAAAACATTTGACGAAAGGTTTACCGTTGATATTCTGAACTGCAAGTTCTTCGCCGTCGCAGAAAATTTCAAAATCTTTCCAGCTGTCATCAAGTTCAATACAGCGGTCATAACCGTATGAAAGAGTATTGACAAGAAGCATGGAATTTTCATCTTTTGCGGCAGATGAAGCGGCTGTACCGTCGATTATGCGGCGCAGTTCAGCAAACATTTCAGCATGTTCTTTCTCGGTAGTTTCATAGACTTCTGCGATTGAAGAACCGGGAATAATATCATGGAACTGATTGATCAGCAAGGTTTTCCAGAGTTTGTCAAACTCTTTTGCCGGATATTCGGCAATATTCTGCGAAGTACAGAGAAATTCAACAGCAGCAAGCAATTGTTCAAGTTTGCGGTTGTTCCGTTTGGTTCTTGACTGAGTGGTGTATGTACCTCTATGCATTTCAAGATAAAGTTCTCCGGTCCAGACGGGAAGTTCTTCCGCATTTTTGCTGATATCTTCAAAGAAATCCGCCGCCGTACCGAATTCGACTTTGGAACAGCCTTCAAGATTTTTCATACGCAAGGCGCGTTCAACATATTCTTCTGCGGGGCCGCAGCCGCCGTCGCCGATACCGATGAGATAAATGAATTTATTGGTTTCGGCACTTTCGTGGTATCTGTCTTGGGCGTACTTTATTGCACTGGGATAGCAAGTGGAGCAATAATTATCAGCAGGGGGGAAGTGCGTAAGAATTTCTGTACCGTCGATACCTTTCCAGAAGAAAGTATGATAGGGGAAACGGTTGACCTGATTCCATGAAATCTTCTGGGTCAGGAAATAATCACATCCTGCCTTTTTAGTGATCTGCGGCATTGCTCCGGAATAACCGAAAACGTCAGGTATCCACAAATTTCTGACATCGATGCCGAATTCATCCATAAAAAAGTTTTTGCCGTGAACGAACTGGCGAACCATCGACTCACCGGAAATAAGGTTGCAGTCAGCTTCGACCCACATACCGCCCTGCAATTCCCAGCGGCCTTCGGCAACGGCTTTTTTGATTTTCTCATAGAGCAGAGGATAATTGTCTTTGACAAACTGATAGTGCTGCGGAGCGGATGCTCCGAAAACGTATTCCGGATATTTTTCCAGCAAATCAATTTGCGCAGCGAAAGTTCGTGCGCTTTTGCGGACAGATTCTTTAACGGGCCACAGCCAGCCTGTATCCAAATGGGCATGACCGATAGTAACGGCAGTCATCGCACTTGCAAAAGCCGGATAAGCCAGTTCCTTGGCGGCAAAAACTCTTGCAGCGGCGGCATTAGCGGGATTTTCTGCGTAAGTATCAATTATTTTATGCAAAGACTTGTGCAGACGGCGTGAACGGTAATCTTCGTGCGGCAGTTCGTTGAAAAGATGATACAGTGTAAAATAATCATGGTGAAGATGCCAAACTTCACTGTTGAAACAGCTCAAACGCATAGTTTTGAGCATACCCTCAAAAACGCCTCGCGGATTTGCTTCACGGAGGGACGGATCCATGCTCATATCCATACCGAAAATGGCATTGCCCGCAAGTTCGATCCAGAATTCCGCAGCTCCCTGTTGTTTTATTTCGTCATCGAAACGGTAGAACTCCTTTAAATATCTGGGGATAAAGTTATTTGAACCGGTCAGAGAATAATAAGGACAGCCGTCCCTGTCGAAAAACATAGCTTCACCGGATGAATTGAAACGCAGACCTATATCACGATTGCGCCATTCTTCGGGGATGTCAATTTTCAGATGCACCCATGCACTCTGCCATTTATCTCCCCAATGGTCGCCCTCTCGGAGCGGTTTATATTCAAGATTAAGGCGGTCTTCAAATTTCACGACATCATCGGTCAATGCATATTCTGCTTCAAGGATAATTTCCTCTCCGTAAAAATCATTTTTAATGCGATCACAGAAAAGCTCGCATCTTCTGCGGAAAATTTTTTCTTCTTCTCTCTGCATAATTTTTCCCTTTGTTAGAAATTTTAAAAAAACAGATTCTATTGTAATATACAATTCTATAAAACAAAAACAAGATTGCAGAATATAAAAAAAAAGTTTTT
>JAZRBX010000226.1:0-4154 GCA_045635285.1 Victivallaceae bacterium | reverse complement strand
ACGCAGGAATGGTGCAAAGATTATTTCCCTGACCGCAGTTTGGGGATGATGCCTGTCGGCGGACGATGTGCGGCAGAATATTTCATTGATCTTGCATTGCGTTGTGAAGCGGAATCTCTGCTGCTGCTCGGCCCGACTTTCAATGAACATCTGGCGGAACATCTTTATGAATATCAGCATGGCGAATTGAAACTTGACTACCGCAAAGGCGGAGGTCATGATACCGTGCGTCATCTGATTGAAATTTATGCTGAACAGTGCGGCGATGACTGCCTCATCCTGCACGGAATGCTCATGCCCAAAGCTCACACTCCGGAAGAACTGCAGAAATCTTTTGTCCCCTGTGATGATGACGGAAGTGCCGATGGTATTTATTACTGCAAAGACGGAAAACTTTACAGAAGCACCATTGAATTTTATCTGATTGACTCGCTTGAAAGTTATTTTGATGTGAATTTTCAGGTTTTGAATGATGATTTTTACAATCTTCCCGGCTATTCAACAACGGGCAATGTCCATACCGGAACCAGTGTGGTCATCAAAAATTACTGTAATTTGGCAGGGCCTCTGGTGCTTGGTGATAATACATTCATTGAAAACGGCGCATTTGTGGCAAATGCCATTATAGGAGAACGTTCTCTGATCGACAAAAACTGCACTGTGGAACACTCCATAATTTTTGACCGCACTTATGCCGCAGGCAATCTGGAAATAAAAAACAAAATCATTACTCCCGGCCGCATAATTGACCCTTATACCGGAGGAGTTCTTGAACGTAACAGTTTCAGTTATGCTTTTTCTCCGGTGCAGAATCGTTCAGCATGGATCGTGAAAATGTGGGAACACTGCATTGCATTGGCGCTGGCTCTGATTTTTGCTGTGCCGTATCTGCTGATACTGCCGTATTATCTGATAAACAGAAAATCGCACTGGTGCTGGAAATTGTCCATGGATCGCTATCCAGGATATTGGGCGGTGCTGTTTTTCCGCAGAGAGCTGGTCAAAAGTCATCCTGCCAACGAACATTATGTTTTTCAGATGGGAGAAATTTACGGACTTCAAAATACGCCGGAACAGAGGCGCATTTATGACTATTATTATCATTACCATTGCTCGTGCGTACTGGCTCTGAAGGTAGTTCTGCGCAGTCTGGGCAAAAGAGGATTTGCAACTTATGGCGAACGCAAACGATCATAAAAAATTTACCGCCAATGGCGATATCGAAGCGGAACTTCTGCTGAAAAGAGTTCTTTCAGAGATGAAAGAAATTCTTTCCGGCACGGATCTTTGTGTCGTTTTGGGCGGCAGTTACGGCCGAGGCAACGGCGGCGTAAGAATCGACAGAGCAAACGGAATCCTTTATAATGATCTTGACTTTTTCGTTTTCAGCCGCAAAAAATCTCCCGAAGCGGCGGAACTTCTGAAAAAAGTTGCAGAAAAATATGAAAAAGAACTGAAAGTTGATGTCGATTTCAGCCGCATTATGAGTATCAGAGATATAAAAAACAACTCTGATCGTTTAATGATGCAGGAGTTGAAACGGGGGTATTTCCTTGTTTGCGGTGAAGATCTGATTGCAGAATATCTTGCAGAAATCCCGTCAGAGCAACTCCCGTTTGCCGAAGCGTGCCGTTTGCTGCTCAACCGCGGCATGGGATTGCTGCTTGCGGGCGGCAGAATTGCTGAAAAATCTTCTGAAATTGATTTTATTTTGCGGAATATCAACAAGGCGGTGCTCGGTGCTTGTGATGCGTTTCTTATTGCAGAAAGAAAATACAAATGGACGCTCGCCGAACGATTGACGGAAGTGAATAATTCCATGTTGAGCGATGTCTGCAAGAAACTTTACTCAAATGCAGTTGAATTTAAAAAATCTCCCAATCGTGAAATGGCACAGAATTTGAATGAATTGTACTTGGCTGTGCTTGAAATGTTTAAAGAATGTATGGAAATCATTTGCGGGAAAAACTGTGATTTGATTTATTTGCATTGTAAAAAACACGGTGAAAACTCGCTGAAAAATTATATTAAATATTGTCTGAAAAGCCGTAGTTTCCCATTGACTAATTGGAAATATTATACTATGCCTGCTGCGGCGCTGCTGCTCAAAGATGTTTTTGCCGCATTGGGGAAAATGCCGGGCAGAACGGATGAAAATGGTAAACTTTATCAGTATTGGCTGATTTTTAATTGAAAGGAATATTATGGAATCTCTGGATAATGAATTGAATGTTCAGGCGGAAACAAAGCAGATGCAGAAATTGCAGATGTATCAGAAATTGGTTTTGTTTACCATACTTAAATTTAAATGGAGTATTATTGCAGTTTTTCTGCTGACGATTTTGGGTGGAGTAGTGTTCCGCTATATTAGTTTCAAGAATTCTCCGCATAAATACGAAGGTTCGATAACGCTTTTTTATACTCCGCGTGCGAGTGAGGAGGTAAAACCTTTGAGTATCAATCATGTGCTCGGAGTTTTTTCCAGACAGCAGATATTTCATCAACTGATTGAAGAAATGCACATGACTCCGAAACAGCGTTCTGTGTTAAAAGAAAGCATTGAAGTTAAACTGCTCCGCGATCAGAATGATATGTTTATTATAACCGGTATCGGAGAAAGTGATGAATATGTCAAACGGCTGGTCAATACTTTTGTTGCTATCGGGATCAGAAATTATGAGGAATACCGTACCGGGGAGTTGCGCAACTTTCTGAATACACGAGAACGCCGTCTGATGGAAGTGCAGGAGTATCAGAAGTTGCAGATCGAAAAAATACACGCCTTGCACCGCAAGTACGGCATAATCCATCCCGTAGAAGAAATGGAGACCGTTAAAAAAATGCAGGGCGAACAGAATGCCGCCCTGGCGGAACTGAATGTAAAACTTTCCGACGCACGCCACCGTTTTGCTGTCGCAGAAAAAAATTACAAGGTCATTCCGCTCAATGTCATCAAACACCGTATCGCTTTGCAGAAATTTGTTCAGGAGTTACATAAAACTTCAAGAGAGTATGAAAAAGCTAAACTCATGTTCGCTGAACGCAATCCCCGTTTCGTTGAGGCTCGGAGCAGTTACGAGGCGGTCTGCAATGAATTTGAAAATTTCAAAAAACACAATAACATTACCGAATTTGATGAAAATATGCTGGTCGGTATAGAGGGGATTATCAATCGTTATAATGAAGCTGAAGTTGCTCTCGATCAGTTGGAGCTCAGTATGAAATCATTGCAGGCTGAAATCAGCCTTGTTAAAGAAAAAGAGGAAAAGCTTCAGCACATGATACCTGAACATGAACAAGTTGAACATTTGCAGAAAACTGCCGGTAAAAATATCACTCTGCTGGTTGAGGAACTTACCAGAGTCCGCAGCAGTATAGCTCATGTTCCCAATGATATTATTATCAATGAACGTGTAGTCAGTACCAGATCTTTTGCTATGTTTCCGGTAAAAATGCTGGCATTGATACTGATTGCAGGTATTTTTGTTTCCGGTATTTACGCCACATTTGTTGTGGTGTATGATATTGTCAACGGCAAATTCAGCGGTATCGAAGAGGCATTATTCCATAAGGATTTCTTTGATACAGTAGGAATCATTCCGCATGAAAATGCTGATTTTTCGGAAGACCAGCGTAAAATTATCAATAACGAAATGTTTTACCGTTTTATTCTGCGGTTGAAAGATACCCGTACTTTGTTCTCCTGTTCTCTTGACGGTTCATTTTTGAGTTCCGTACTCTTTGACGAACAGTTTACCAAAGCCAAACGAAATACCGTTCTGGTACGCCTGATCCCTGCCGAAAAAGTTGATGAAATTTGCAAGGACATGCAGAAAATCGGTAACTTCTACTACTCTGATAATGGCAATATCGGGGTCAATTATCATGCAGCAGCAGCAGCAGCAGCAGAAAGAGACTCTTTCAATGAAGTTGAATATCTCCACGGATTCTCATCCGGTGACGGCAAAGGTTACGGGTACGGCTACGGATTTGTATTTTTCCCGGTGCGTGATTTGTCAGTGCTTGAACCTGATGAAATAAGTTTGCTTTACAGTACGGTAAATGAACTTAAAAAACACTATCAGCTTATCCGTATTTCCAGAGAAAAACCCTTTGACGCTTCATGTATTCTGGTGCGTCAGCTGCATGATATT
>JAZRBX010000225.1:0-1967 GCA_045635285.1 Victivallaceae bacterium | reverse complement strand
ATGGCTACGATCCGACTTAATCAGAAGCGGTCAGGAGCAGCTGGGCTGTTTTGATACCGTATTTGGCACACTCACGCTCATAAATTTCCATAAGTTTGCCCTGACCGATAGCGGCAAGTGCCTGAACTTTGGCAAGTTTGCGGGGGCGTTTGGCAAGTTGGAGGACCTTCATCCCCATACCGACGGCACCGCTGGTTACGAGCATGACCTGGAAATCATACTGGCGGAGTACAGCGATCTCGCCGACAAGTTTGGCGATCTGCTCTTCACTTGTCAGCAAACGGGTTCCCGCCTTGATAACGATACGGCGGCAGTTTTCAACAGCTTCTTTTCGCAAAGCGACATTACGATCCATTTTTATCTCCGATGCCTGAGCATTTGATTTTTAATTTTATAATCTTTATAAACAACATCTGCAACAATGTTTATATATTATACACCAACTTTTCAATATTAGCAAATTTTTTCTTGAAAATTCTGAAAAAAGAGTTAAATTAATTACCTGAACAACAAAAAACGGAGAAAAAATGGGTCAATTTTATCTGATTTACGGCAACGATGAACAAGCTGTCAAAAAAAAGGCTTCCGCCATTGCCGCTTCTTTAACGGAAAATTCCGCTCAATGCGACATTGAAATCGTCAGCGGCGACAACGCAAAATATGATGAGGTCATGCAGGATTTCATCAACAACTTGCAAACACCCCCTTTCCTCACTCCCGAAAAACTGGTCTTTCTCCGCTACTTCATCCATGCAGACAAACTCGTCGGCAACTCCGATGACCTGACTTTGAAAGCCGTCGACCTCCTGCTCAACCCCGATGAAAATATCCATGTCATTATCGAATGTATCCAAAACGCACCCGACATGCGCAAAAGTACTGCAAAAAAATTGAAAAACTCCGCAAAAATCGAAATTTGCGACACCGTTAAAAGTACGGACAAAAATTTTCAGCAGTACCGCTCCGACATGATCAAAGACCGACTGCTCGCCGAAGGTAAAAAAATCGCCCCCGACGCACTCCGCTTCCTCATCGAAACTCTCGGCAGCAGCAGCGGCATTCTCGATAACGAAATCGAAAAAATCTGCACCTATCTCGGCAAAAATGAAAACACCGTAACTCTCGACATCTGCCGCACACTCTGTGCCAGAACTCCCGAAAGCGTGATTTATTTCTTCACCGGTGCTCTGCTCGAAAAAAATCTCAAAGCCTCCCTTGCCACCCTCTCCGACCTCATTCAGAGCGGCGAAGCAGAAATCCGTATCATGGCTTCAGTAAACAATTCCATTACCGACCTTGTAAAAAGTATAAACGCCATGGCGGAACTCGGTGTCGATCCCAATCGCCTGCACGCCGGAACTTTTCAAAGCATTCCTGCTGATGTCAAAGAAAAATTCCCCGCCAATCCGCTTCTGAAAATGCACCCTTTCAGAGCTTTCAAGGTTTGCGAAAGTGCCGCCAAATGGAACCGTGAAAATATCGCCGCCGCTTTGAAAATCGCCGCCGATACAAATCTCGCACTCGTTTCCGGCAACGGCTCTCCCCGTATGCTTCTGGAACAGATGATCCTCAAAATCTGCACCCTCTGACTTACTTTTCTTTCCCGGTGAAAGAAAAGTAAGACAAAAGAAAGCCATATTCTTTACTTTTCTTTAAAAAAAAAGAAAAAGAGTGTAGTCATTCTGCACTCTTTTTTTGTTTGCTGTCGCATAGACAAACTGCGCAACAACTTCAACTTTATCCTTGCTCCAAGTAAGAAAGCTGTTTCTCTTGTTTTCTTTTAAAAAAAAAGAAAGTAAAATGAAATTAGATTATTTTTTATCTTCTTAAATTTTTCACAATTCCGTTACGGCAAAAATATTCCGCAGAAACAATATTTTGCCTGATTGATTGCTGATAAAAAAAGTTGTCAGCAATAACCGGAATATTTTCTGCAAGCAAATCGTTTTTATCGGAATTTTCTTTTA
>JAZRBX010000224.1:0-2538 GCA_045635285.1 Victivallaceae bacterium | reverse complement strand
CTTTGTTGTCTGTTTTTTCTGTAATTTAATTAAAAACTTTTGAATTTATCTGATTATGAAAAAATTATTTGATCTTTTGCGGAGAAGTCCCGAAAGTATATCTGCCGGAAGGCTTGCTCCTCACAGCATTGTCAAACATTATTTCGGCGACGAAAAAAAGGCTCTGGCCGATGAATGCTGTTGGAAATATGATCTTGGCGGTACATGGGATTTCAATTTTTATCCAAATCCTCAAAGTGCGGAACTTGACGGAGTTTTTGAACATAAAATTCAGGTTCCGGGCTGTTGGGACATGCAGGGATTCGGGGCTCCGATATATACCAATGTGCCGATGCCTTTTGCGGAATTTCCTCCGGAATCTCCGACGGAAAAAAATCCTACCGGTGTATATCGCTGTAAATTCACTCTGCCGCAGGAGTACAAAGGGAAAAAAACAGTTCTGCATTTTGACGGAGTGGAAAATTTTTTCGCTCCTTTTCTCAATGGCAATCTGCTCGGTTATGTCAAAGATTCAAGAGGTGCTTCGGAGTTTGATATTACGCCTTTTTTGAAAGCCGGAGAAAATGAACTTAAAGTTCTTGTAAGTCAGTTTTCTGATGCTTCATTTATGGAGGATCAGGATCAATGGTGGCATGCGGGGATCGTCCGTTCTGTTTATCTGCTTGTTATGCCGGAGAATCATATTTATGATATTGCGGCATCTGCTTCATTGAGCGATGATTTGAAAAGAGGGGTTCTGACTTTGGAACTTATTGCTTCATTTGAGGCGACGGGTGATTTTGCAAACCGTTTTGAGAACGGCAGACTTGCGGTAAAACCCGGAAATGTTTATGATGATTTTATTTTTGAAGCGGAACTTTATGACGGAGCGGTAAAGATTTGGGAAAAATCTGCTCAGGTTGGAGAAATGTGTGATTTTGAAGGGCTTTTTCCGTTCAAGGACCCCAAGCGGGTTTTTACAAAATTTCAATCGGAAGTGGATGATATTATCCCGTGGAGCAGTGAAAATCCGCAACGTTACAATCTGCTGATAAAACTTAAAAAAGACGGTGAAATAATTGATTGCACCGCATTGAAAATCGGTTTCAGGAGATTGGAGATAATGCGCCGTAAACTTTTGATAAACGGCAAAGCTGTCATGATAAACGGCATGAACAGGCATGAACATTGTCCTGACAAGGGGCGTACTCTCACTCGTGAAGATATGCTTCGGGATATTATACTTATGAAACAGTTTAATGTCAATGCCGTCCGCACAAGCCATTATCCTGATGCACCGGAATTTTATGATTTGTGTGATGAATACGGACTTTATGTTTTTGATGAGGCGAATATTGAAAGTCATGCGTATTTCCATGATATTTGCCGCAATGTACTTTTTGCTCCGGCTTTTATGTCCAGAGTTATCGATTTGGTAACAAGGGACAAAAATCATCCGTCAGTAATTGTCTGGTCGCTCGGCAATGAATCCGGAGTGGGGGCAATTCATGCCGCTGCCGCCCGCTGGGTGAAAGAATATGACCCGTCGCGGCCGGTCATGTATGAACGGGCGATAAGTGAGGATAAGAAAAATCCGTGGCGTCCGAATTTCAACCGTGAATATACAGATATTATCGCTCCGATGTATCCGGATATAAAAACGCTCCGCAATTATGCGGAATTTGTTACAGATGATGACCGCCCTATGATCATTTGTGAATATTCACATGCAATGGGCAACAGCAATGGCGGATTGAATGAATATTACGATATTTTCCGCAACTGTCATGGTATTCAGGGCGGTTTTGTCTGGGAATGGGTTGAGCATGGTATTCGCAAAAAACATACTGACGGCAGTTCATACTTCGGTTACGGCGGTGATTTCGGAGAAGAAGTACATGATTCAAACTTTGTTGCTGACGGTATAGTTTCCCCTGATAGAGTTCCGCATCCTGCATTGTATGAGTTTAAAAAACTTGCCCAGAGCGTCAGAATAACTCTTGCGGATGCTCCTACCGGCAGATTGAAAATTGAAAATCTGCGTAATTTCACGACATTGGATGATTGTGAATTGTGCTGGAAAATTTCTGTCGACGGTGTTGCTGTAAGTTCAGGAAAAGTTGAAATTGCTGATATCGCTCCTGCCGGATTTATTTTGCAGGAAGAGCAGAAAAGGTTTGTAAATTCGCTTTTTGCCGTTGATCTCGGCAATACGAAAATTGTCAGTCTTGATTATCCGATTCCGGTCGTGCCGTATGGTAGCATTTGTACATTGGAGGCGGAAATTTGCCTGAAAGAGGATAATTTGTGGGCAAAAGCGGGACATGTTGTGGCAAGTGAGCAGTTTGTTCTGCCGATTATCCCTCAAATTATTCCGCCTTTGCCGGAATATGCTGAAATGTCAGATATTTTTGCTGATGCCGTCAGAAATGCAGAGGTGAATATCTGGCGTCCGACATTGGATAATGATACTATCAAACGCGATTTGGACAGTGCCCCTGAAAGTATCTGGCGCTGTGCAGGCAAATGGCTCAAACAGGGATTTGATAAATTGAAACT
>JAZRBX010000223.1:0-3843 GCA_045635285.1 Victivallaceae bacterium | reverse complement strand
ATACAAAAAAGGACTGCTGCAAAAATAAAACAGGCAGCAGTCCTTTTATGTATATATGTTTAACGGACCATGGTGTATTTGACGACTTCGTCTACGCTGGTTTCGCCGTTATAGATGGCAAGGATACCGTCATCACGGATTGAAAGCATACCGTTGGCGATTGCCTGATCACGCAGTTTTGCCATGGGAGCATTGGCGTAAATCAATTCACGGATGGAGTTATCGACGATCATGAGTTCGACGATTGCTTTTCGTCCCTTGTAACCGGTATTGTTGCATTTTTTGCAGCCTTTGCCGTAACAGAATTTGCGGTTGCCAACTTCGTCGCGGGTAAGGTGCAGTCTTTCAAGGTCTTCATCGGTCGGATCGTATTCGACTTTGCAGTTATTGCAGACACGGCGGATAAGACGCTGACTCAAAACCGCAGACAGTGAGGAACAGATAAGGAACGGTTCCAAGCCCATATCAACCAGTCGGGTAATGGTACTTGCGGCGTCGTTTGTATGCAGTGTGCTGAACACAAAGTGTCCCGTCAGCGATGCTTCAATAGCGATCTGGGCTGTTTCAAAGTCACGGATTTCACCGACGAGAATACGATCGGGGTCCTGACGCAAAAACGCACGCAGAGCTTTGGCAAATGTCATACCTACTGCATCATTGATCGGCACCTGCATAATACCTTCAAGGTCGTATTCAACGGGGTCTTCTGCGGTAAGCAGTTTATCGGCAGGATCATTGATTTCTTTCAATGCAGAATACAAAGTGGTGGTTTTGCCTGAACCTGTCGGACCTGTTACCAACAGAATGCCGTTGGGCTGATGGATGATCTGGCGAATCAGTTTCATAATGTCTTCGGAAAGACCGAGTGCTTCCAAATCAAGGTTGACGACGGTACGGTCAAGCACGCGGAGCACTACTGATTCACCGTAAGAGGTGGGCAGACAGGATACACGCAAGTCGATGGGGCGACCGCCGATACGGAGCTGAATACGACCGTCCTGCGGGCGTCGTCTTTCAGAAATATTCAAGCCGGAAATAATTTTCACACGGCTGATTACCGGGATCGCCATTGATTTCGGCGGCGGCGGCATTTCATACAGCGCACCGTCAACACGGTAACGGATGCGGAATGTGCGCTCAAACGGTTCAAAGTGGATGTCAGAAGCACGGTCACGGATTGCCTGCTGCATAACAATATCCACAAAACGGATAATGGGGGTATCGTTGGCGGCATCTTCAAGATCACGGATCTCGGAATCTTCATCAAAATTCCGTTCACCCATTTCTTCAATAATTGATTTGAGGTCCTCTTCGCTTTCAGGATAATAGCGGTTGAGAGCCTGCTCAATGCGTTCTTCGGGAGCGATGACGATCTGCAATGTTTTGCCGAGCAGGAAGCTCAAAGCGTCGATCGCCTGAAAATCAAACGGATCTTTGATTGCGATCTTCAGGATTTCATCTTCAAATTCAACGGGGATCACGCCATAGCTTCTTGCGGTATTGTTGTCAATCATTTCGATAACTTCCTGTGCGACATCGGCGGCTTTGAAATCCCAGACAACAGTACCGAGAGAATCAGCAATGAGCTGCAATGTTTCCTCTTCTTTGATAATCCCGAAGTTGTCAAGGATCTCAATGATCGGTTTGCCGCTTCTTTCGTGTTCTTCGGTGATTTCGGTGATCTGACTTTCAAAAGCGGGATTGGAAACAGCCAGAGAATTTTTCAGAAGGTCAATAAGGGCAAGACTTGATGCATCCAACATAATATTATTCCTCATCCATAAGTGTTACAGTAATTACTTCACGGAGGGTGGAAACACCTGCCTCCGCTTTGCGCATGGCGTCATCACGCAGAGAACGCATGCCTTCACGGCGTGCGGCGTCACGGATCACACCGGCCGGCTGATTGGAGAAGATAAGTTTTGCCAGCTCTTCGGAAACGATAAAGATTTCATAAATACCGATACGGCCCTTGTAACCTGTGTTGTGGCAGAATTCGCAGCCGACGCCTTCATAAAATTCATGGTTTGCCAGATATTCATCAGAGAGCTGAAGCATATCGATTTCCTGTGCGGTCGGTTTGTGTACCTGCTTGCAGTTGGGGCAGATACGGCGGAGAAGACGCTGTGCCATAACCGCACGGACGGCAGTTGCCACGAGGAAGGGCTTGATTCCCATATCGACCAGACGGGTGATTGCACCCGGAGCGTCGTTGGTATGCAAGGTACTGAAAACCAAGTGACCGGTAAGAGCGGCGTTAATGGCGATGGAGGCACATTCGTAGTCACGGATTTCACCGACCATGATGATGTTCGGTGCCTGACGGAGCATGGATCGCAGCGCGGCGGCGAAAGTCATATCAATCGCTTTGTCCACCTGCACCTGATTGATACCGGAGAGCTGATATTCGACAGGGTCTTCAACGGTGATGATTTTGCGGGTGGGGGTATTGATCGTGTTCAAAAAGGCGTACAAACTGGTAGTTTTACCTGAACCGGTAGGACCGGTAACGAGGAAGATACCGTCAGGCATACTGATGATCTTGTTGATAAGTTCGAGGTCGTCGGAATAAAAACCGAGTTTGGGAATATCCAACTGGATACTTGCTTTATCCAGAATACGCATAACGATACTTTCGCCGAAAGTTGTCGGGATACTTGATACACGCAAGTCAATATCTTTGTCGCCGACTCTGAACTGGATACGGCCGTCCTGGGGGATGCGTTTTTCGGTAATATCCAGACGGGCCATAATTTTGACACGGCTTGTGAGGTTGGCCTGAATGTATTTCGGGGGTGCTTCAACTTCACGGAGAGCGCCGTCGATACGGTATCTGATACGGTATCTTTTTTCCATCGGTTCGAGGTGAATATCGGATGCTTTCATTTTGTAAGCGTCAACGAGAATTTTCTGAACCAGTCGGATAATGGGAGTTGAGTCATCATCAACGATTTCGGAGGAACCGATCATGGATTCGAGATCGACATGTTCAACTTCGGATTCGATGTTGCCGATGAGGTTTTCAACGCTGTCGGCGATGGTGCGGTAGTATTCGTTGATGACTTTGGCGATCTGTTCTTTGGGGGCAACGACGGCATCGATGTCTTTGCCGAGCATGTAACGCAAAGCGTCAAGAGTATCCACATCAGTAGGATCAGCCATTGCGATAGTCAAAGTTTCATCATGCAGACCTACGGGGATGACGTTATATTTTTTGACAGTTTCGTTATCGAGCAGAGCGAGAACTTCTTCGGGGAGTTCAAATCTGTTGAGATCGACGATTTCCATGCCGTATTGCTGTGCGAGCATTTCAGTCAATTCTTTGTCAGTAACGAAACCTTTTCTGATAATGGCATCAATGATATCGCCGAGTTCCGGATTAAGATCAACCTCGCGTTGAGCAAATTCGAGTTGATCCTCTGAAATCATTCCGGTTTCCAACAGTAGTTCAACAATATATTTTGAATCACGAGCCAAAATAAACCTCCGTTTTCTATGTTAAATAATATTATAAAAGAAAAAATACTGCAAAATAGGCGATTGTCAAGTATAATCCTTAAAAAAAATGAAAAAAAATGAGAAAAAGGCTTGATTTTTTTCAAAATGGTGATATTGTAAAGATATTGCAAGAGGAAAACTTGCAAATCCGTTAAATCGGGCGTATAGCTCAGTTGGTTAGAGCGTCACGTTGACATCGTGAAGGTCGCAGATTCGAGTTCTGCTACGCCCACCATTTTTTTTGCCTTTTTTCCGGATATCTGAAAAAACGTTATATAAAAATCAAGACTGACATTGCAAATAAATTTGCTGTCAGTCTTTTCTTTTTATATTACCTTCTGCCTG
>JAZRBX010000222.1:0-7414 GCA_045635285.1 Victivallaceae bacterium | reverse complement strand
AAAATCAAAAAAAACACTATTTTTTTGTGTTTTTGATTTGAGTTATTCAAAACTGGTGATACATTAAGAATACGGAATTTGCGGAGAGGTGGCTGAGTGGCCGAAAGCAACAGTTTGCTAAACTGTCGTAGGGGCAACCTTACCGCGGGTTCGAATCCCGCCCTCTCCGCCATTTTTTTTGCCAAAAATGCGGGATAGCCTGAATGAAATGATGGCAATCCCATGAAAGCATTTTTTGGCAAAAAACATGAAGCCTGAAAAGGCTTTGCTTCATACCGCATCTGCGGTGCTTCATATTTTGCGGCATCCCGCCGCAAAATGCTTCATACGCCGACTGGCGTGCTTCATAAAAATGAATCCTTTTCAGATGAAGCAACTTCGTTATGAAGCATTTTCCATTTTACTCCAAATATGAAGCATTCGCTTCGCTCATATGATGTGAAAATGAAAAATGAGAGTTCCAGTTTGCAATTCTTCATTACGGATGATATATTAACCAACGGATATTAAACAATAGTTGTTCTTAAATCCGGGTGATGCTGATAAAATCCATAAACACGGCGAAGGGAGATGAAAAATGAAAAATATTTTTTTGATATTGATCTTTTTGTTTGCCGGTTTTTCTATTTTTGCAGCAAATGAAAATAATATTATAAATGCCTCGCCAAAATATTTCGGTCAATACGTTTCTTATAAAAATCCTCAAGGAATTTTGCAGAAAAGTTTGGGCGAAATTATTCTCCTGAAAAATAATGAGCTTACATTTTATTCTCACAAACGCTGTAGAAAGTATGTGTTTACTCTGAATAATGGTTGGCTTGAATACAAACAAAAACAAGCAACCTTGAGACTTGAGTATGATTCAGCGAACGATACGCTGTATATAAAAAAACCGGGGCCCTGGTTCTTTATCCCGACAAAAATCGTATGGGAACGTATCAGCAATGATGCCGCAGAAAAACAAATTAAAAAATGGCAATGATTCTGAGTTTTTAAGCTCAAAACGCATTTCAGAATGGCGGGTACGATAAAAAAAGCCAGCCTTCATATTTTGTCGGCAAAAACGATGCGGCTGTTCCTGTTGTCAACAGTTTTACAATAAAACCTGTCGTTTATTTTCAGTATTTTTCACACAAAGAACTTGTTTTTTATCATTAAAATGGTATAGTAAAGCCATATTTTTTTACATGTAAGAAATTCTATAAAAGGAAAGAGTCGGTTCGGAATTATGAAGTTTTTTACTTCCAGTAGAAAAGCAGCCGCTTTTTCCGGAGTTGATATCCCGGATGATTTTACCAAGATCGAGGCAGTCTATCCGGTTCTGCTCAATGAATATTACCTTTCGCTGATCAACTGGAAAAATTTCCGGCACGATCCCATTGCACTGCAATCTTTCCCTCAACAAGCGGAACTGGCTGACGAAACATCAAGTTTCGATCCGCTGGCAGAGGAAAAACAAATGCCGGTGCCGCGGCTGATCCATCGTTTCAAGGACCGTGTGGTAATCCTTGCCAACAGCCATTGTGCCATGCGGTGCAGATTCTGTTTCCGCAAGCGGGAATGGGCAAACGGCGCTTCACTGCCGCCATTAACCGACAGGGAACTGTATGAAATTATCAACTATTTGCAGAAACACCGAGAAATAAGAGAAATCCTGCTCTCCGGCGGAGATCCGCTGATGCTTACCGAAAAACGTCTGCTGGAAATATTATACCGCCTTAAAACCGTCCCCTCAATAGATATTATCCGCGTTGCCAGCCGTATTCCTGTGGTCTGGCCGGACAGAATAACGCCGTCTCTTGCCGCCGCTCTCGGCGATATTCCGGGAGTGTGGTTTGCAACACATTTCAACCATCCGCGTGAAATCACCACCGAGTCTGCCGCCGCCTGCACCCGACTGGTGAAAGCCGGTGTTCCGGTGATAAATCAAACCGTCCTGCTGAAAAATGTCAACGATCAGGCGGAAATTCTGGAAGAACTTTTCCGCAAACTTGCGGCACTGCGGGTCAAGCCGCATTATCTCTTTCATGTCGATCCGGTACGCGGAGTGCGGCATTTTGCCACCGGCATTGAATGCGGTCTGGAAATATTGAAAACTTTCCGCGCAAATCTCTCTTCTCTCGCTGTGCCAACTTTTGCCATAGATCTGCCGGAAGGCGGCGGCAAAGTTGCTCTGCAGCCGGACTATCGTATTGACGGCAAATATCCGGATATTCACGGAGAAAAACTGATCGCTTACGACTGAAAAATTCCGTAAACTGTCTCATCCCCTGCCGAAAGTTAAGCAGTAAAAATTGGCTCATAAGCCTTTGAGTTCACAGCATACCTGCGCGCTTACACAACAGCAAATCGCCTTGATTTTTATTTTTTTCATGCTATATTAATTTCAATAATACGGAATTATCAGCGGAAATCAAGGCTGAAAGGATTTAAAAATGAAAGAAACATCATTGAAAAGAATGAGTTTTTCCATAGAAGCAGAACTTTTCGACCAGCTCGAACTCCTGCTTGAACAATCAGGTTACGAAAACCGTTCCGAATTCATCCGTGATATGATCCGTAAACAGTTGACCCGCAAACATTGTTCCGTTTCCGGCAAAGTAGTCGGCACTATAAGCGTTTTGTGCAGCCTGAAAACCCCGGGTATAGAATCAAAATTAATGCAGACAGTCGACCGCGCCATCCCCGAAACTCTGGGCATGAGCCGCTTCGCCCTGGATGAAAATTATTCAACTTCCATGATCACAGTACAAGGCGTCGGCAGCAATATCCGTGATCTCGTCAACTCCATCCGTAAACTCAAAGGAGTAATACAAGCAGAATTTGTCATAACCTCCTCCGCCGGCGGACAACAACATTGATTTTTTTCAGGGGGCGCAATCAGCCCCCCGAAAAAGCCAGACAATGTGGGGTGAGAGATTCATAAAAAATTTGACTTTTTTCTTTGTGGGTGTATAGTATTACGATTTTTGAAAAAGTAATATTTGAATTATTGCAAAAATAAAAAAATAATAAAAAGGGAAAATTTATAATGTTTGAATGTTGTAAATATAAAAAAACTTTTCTCAATCGTTTTACTTTGATAGAACTGCTGGTCGTTATTGCCATCATTGCCATTCTTGCGGGGATGTTGATGCCGTCTTTGCAGAAAGCAAGAGGCAAAGCGAGGGGTATCGCATGTTTATCAAACGGCAAACAACTCGGCATGATCTATCTTTTTTATGCTGATGATTACGAAGGTTATCTGCCCTGCCGCGACAATCTGGCGGGCGGCTTCACTCCTGCAGGCGAAAACATCAATCCCAAAAACTGGCTGGACGGAGTTGTACTTTTTTATCTCGGGAAAAATGACGCCTCAAAAACAGCCGTAGAAGTTCTGCGCTGTCCGCAGGAGGAGGCAACAGAGGATATTACCACAGATTACGGTTTGAATTATCTCATTGCCACTGACAACGAACTCGGACTGAAAATTTCTTCGCTTGTCAATACGAGTCAGACTGCCATGCTGGTTGAAAATTACGGGCATTTGTGCTACGGATACGATGCAGTAAATCCAAGCGGCATCCACAATGTCGGCAATATCGCCAATAATCGTGCGCCTTATTTCCGTCATGACAATCGAGCAAGTGTAGTTTTTGCCGACGGCCATATCGAAAGCAGAAACAAAAAACAAGTTCCATCTCCCGAAGGTTATCCCGATGTAAGTACAAATATACTTAAAAATACATGGTTCAACATGGGTAAAATAGATAATGATTCAGAAACACTTGAAGGTTTTTAAATGAAAAAAATATTTCTCACTGCGGCGTTATCAACGGTTTTTCTCATCTGTTACGGCAACTACACTATGGAATTTGCAGGCAAAAGAACAAAACTTTTCCGCAATGGCAATCCTGTCGTTTTCGCACAGTGCGCTGAAGAACAGCTCCGGCGTTATCCCGAAAGCCAAATCCGTGATTTGGTAAAACTTGCATATCAATCGGCATGGGGGCCTGCTCACGGTGTTACCGACAAAGAACGGGCATGGAAATATTTTTCACATGAATTTTCTACGGCGGAAACGGCAGAAAACGTGCCGTTATTTGAAGTTATTTCACCGGATTACTGCAGGGTGAATTTGGGAGCATGGAAAAAAGCCGGACTCCCGGCAAAGTGGCTGTTCAATATGTTTTGTGCTTCGGCGGAAATTTTACCTGACAGCCAATTGATTTTTGACAATTACATCAAAACACTCGGAGAACTGCTTGGGCCGAAAAAAGAAGAACTTGATATTTTTATGAGTCAATACCGCGGCGGTGCAGTTCACCATTCGGGAGAATATCGTCAGAAATACCATCCGTCTTACCGCCTTGTCAATATCCGTTTTCTCACCGCATTGCCGGTATTGACTGCGGCGGCCAAACTACCTGAAAAAGAAATCACAGTTATTGCCATCGACGGCAAGGCAGCTTCCGGCAAAACGACTCTGGCTGAACAACTTGCATTAATTCTTGAAGCAGATGTCATACACATGGATGACTTTTTCCTGCCGATGGAACTGCGTACTCCGTCAAGATTGGCAGAGCCCGGAGGCAATATCCACTATGAAAGATTCAAAACGGAAGTTCTGCCATATTTGACGAAAGCGGCTCCTTTTTCGTACAGACGGTTTGATTGCTCCAAAATGCAGCCCGGTGAAATGCGCAATATTTCCGTATCCCGCTGGCGAATCGCCGAAGGAGCATACAGTATGCATCCGACATTCGGAAATTATGCTGATTTGAAAGTTTTTTTTAACATTTCTCCGCAGGAACAAATGAAGCGTATCCGCAGACGCAACGGAGAAGAAAAAGCCGTAATTTTTGCTGAACGCTGGATCCCGATGGAAGAAAAATATCTCAAAAGTTTTGACATAAAAGCAAAAGCAGACATCATTACAGGCAGCTGTCAGCAGTAAAAAGCAGCTTTCCGCATTTAATTTCAATCCTGAAATCGCTCTGCTCCAAGATATTATTTCACAATCAAATATGCGGTATATATGACATAAATCGCCAAAAGAATAATGCCCTCTCTGCGGCTGATTTTCAAACCGCTCCGCATAATTGGATAAAGCAGAATACTGATACTCAGCATCAAAATCATATCGACATAACTTATTCCCTGTGCTTTGATAGGACTGATAAGCGGAGCAACACCGAGGATGCCGAGGATATTGAATATATTTGAGCCGATGACATTACCGATGGCAATATCCTGTTCTTCTTTGACTGCGGCGACAACTGAAGTTGCCAATTCGGGCAGACTTGTACCGACAGCGACGACCGTCAACCCGATAACCGCTTCCGAAACACCGCACCATTCTGCCATGGCAACTGCGGCATTGACAAACAATTTGGCACCGCCGACCAAAGCCCCCAAACCTCCAATAACCATGACCGAAGACAGCAATATGCCGTGTTTTGCTTTCGGCGATTCTTCATTTACAGTTTTTTCCTCATTCCTTGAAGCATAAAAACTCCAAAGGGTATAAGCAAGACCGCATGCAAGAAACACTCCTGCTTCATAACGGTTGACTCCGTTGTTCAGCGCATAAAAAACCAACAGCATTGCCGCAGCTGCAATCATTATTAAAATGTCAAATTTTAACAATTTCGCATTAACACGCAAAGGCGTAATAATGGAACACAACCCCAGAATCAGAGCGATATTACAGATATTGGAGCCGACAATATTTCCCATGCTCACATCTCCGAAGCCTTTTAATGCGGCATCCGCACTGACTACGAATTCAGGTGCACTTGTCCCGTAAGCAACCAGAGTAAGCCCGATCACCAGCGGAGAAACTTTCAGTTTCAAAGCAATATTAACACCGCCTTTGACCAGATAATCAGCTCCGTAATAAAGAAGCACCAAACCGGCAATAAAATATAAAGCAACAAGCATACTATAACATTTTCCCTATGTCAAATATTTTTTTGTTCAACCGCAAAATTACCGTAAAACATTTCAGCACGATCGCTGATATTCTGCAGATGTCTTGAAATTTTGCGAAATTCTGCAAGCATATCCAAATAAAGAATACCGACCTGCGGACGGCAATTGCCTTTGTCGATACGATAAATATGTTCCGCTTCAAACCGGTCAAGCATTTTCTCCATCTCATCGTGCATGACGGCTGATTTTTCAAGATGTTCAACCTTGCATTGAATGAGCATTTCGGTTGCAAGCGAGGCGATTGCGGCAAGTTTGTCATGCAGAAGGTCATATTCTTTTTCCGCCTGCGGACTGAATTTCAATTCATTTTCCTGCATCTGATTGATAATATTTTGAATAATTGCCGTATGATCGCCGATGCGTTCTGCGTCATTTATACAATGCAGAAGCAATGGGATTTGAGCGGCTTCCTGCCGTGTCAGTTTTCTGCCCATGAGTTGTGCCAGATATTCAGTAATATTTTTCTGGCGTTCGTCAATATCAACTTCCCGTTTAGTCAACTGGCGTGCAAGAGTCTGATTTTTGGCGTCATTGCGGTTATACAAATTCAAAGCACAATCAACCATTTTCCATGCTTTCTGCAGCATGCGGCGCAGGGCATAAGCAGATTGAGCAAGGGCAATGGCAGGAGTATCCAGCAAATGCGGTTCCAAATATTGATATTTCACCCTGCCTGATTTTACAGGAATGACCTTTTCACATATTTTGGACAACAGCGGAATAAAAGGCAGCAGGATCATTGTGGTAAGAACATTGAATGCAGTATGAGCATTGGCTATCTGACGGGGAACTCCGCCGTTGAGAGAAAGTTTTTTGACAAGTGTAAAAAATGCAGGTTCTCCTGCCCAGGGGATCAAAAAGGTCAGACAGATGATTATTACCCCCAGAACATTGAACAATGTATGAGCCAATGCCGCCTGTTTAGCAACGCGGTTGGCAGTTATCGCCGCCAGCTGGGCAGTAATCGTTGTCCCGATATTTGAACCGAGAATCAGAGCCACGGCAGTATAAATATCCAGCAGACCGCTTACGCCCAGAGCGATCACAATGCCTGAACAGGCGGAACTGCTCTGAATAATCATTGTGGCAATCATACCGATACAGATCGCACCGAGCAATGAGCCTAACGGGATCATCCCGTTGACAGGATCGCATTGAAAAGTCAGAAAAGCGTTTTTGAAAGATTCAAGCTGTGCCAGACTTTTCAATTCATGACTCATTATCTCCATGCCAAAAAAGAGGAAACCGAAACCCAATACCGTTTCACTCCAATTTGCTATTTTCTGTTCCTTGAAAAAACTCAACAGCAACCCTGCAATGATCGCAGGCATGATGATCCATGATATATCAAATGCGACCAGCTGGGCTGTAATCGTTGTCCCGATGTTTGCTCCGAAAATAAGCCCCATCGCCTGCATCAGCGACAACAATCCCGCATTTA
>JAZRBX010000221.1:0-6374 GCA_045635285.1 Victivallaceae bacterium | reverse complement strand
TGGAAAATTCACCGACACGGCGGCGGCGGGCATGAGCCATACCGACCATATCAAGCAGCTGTTCAATACGTTTGGCACGTTCTTCTTTGGAGAGGTCAAACAATGAACCGAAAAAGTCCAGTGTTTCCTCTGCGGTCAGATATTTATAAAGATATGATTCTTCGGGAAGATAACCGATTTCTTTTTTACTTTCGACCGCCTGCGGGGAGCGTCCGAGAACGGAGAGCTGACCTGCACTCGGGTAGAGAAGACCGAGGATCATTTTGACTGTGGTGGATTTACCTGATCCGTTCGGACCGAGCAAACCGATAACTTCGCCTTTTTTGATTTCAAAATCAATATCATTTACAGCTTTTGCTTTGGGGCGGCCCCAGAAGTCATTGAAAACTTTGGTCAGCCCGACAGCTCTTACAATGGGAGTATTTGAATTTATATCCGTCATTTTTTATTCCGTGGGTTTGGATGTTTTTTCATTGAATGTAAGTTCTTCGCCGGTACGAACCAGACGGGCACTGTTGAATATAACAATAATAGAACTCAATGTATGGAACAATGCCGCCCAGACAGGAGGCATTTTGCCGAATGCAGCCAGAAGCATACCTACGATCACCACCAGCAAACCGAAAGTCAGATTCTGGGCAATGACCATTTTGGATTTTTTGGAAAGGAATACAAGCATGGGGATACGGCGCAAATCATTGGTCATCAATGCAACAGATGCACTGTTGATCGCAACATCACTGCCGATCGCACCCATAGCGATACCAAGATCACCTGCAGAAAGCGCGGGAGCATCGTTGACACCGTCGCCGACGACTGCAACTTTCATGTGTTTCTTGATATTTTCAACATATTCAACTTTGCCTTCGGGCAAACATTCACTGCGGAATTCGTCGAGCGAAAGCTGGGCTGCAACCGCCTCTGCAACACTCTGACGGTCACCTGTAACCATAGCCAAATGACGGACGCCGAGATCACGGAGATCAGTAAGCATTTCGGGAGCTTCGGCACGGAGTTTATCCTTGAAACCGATCCAGCCGATAGCCACATTATCACGCACGACATAAACTACACTCATACCGTCGCTTTCGGATTCTTCGTGTTCGACGATGGAAACGCCCTCCTGCTCACGGATGAAATTGATTCTACCTACGATACAGGGGACATCATTGATTTTTGCAAATACGCCTTTGCCGGGAACTTCCTGAAAGTCAACGGCTTCTTCAAGTTCAATACCTGCTTCACCGGCAATTTTGAGCAATGCCAATGCAGTCGGGTGATTACTGTAACGGTCAGTGGAGGCGGCAAGCTGCAGCAATTCAGCAGGAGAAACATCACCGAAAGGATTGAGTTTGACCACAGACAGCTGACCGTCAGTCAGAGTACCGGTTTTGTCAAACACAAATGCACCGATTTTAGCGGCAAGTTCCAGATGACTGATGTTTTTAATGAAAATACCAAGTCGGGCGGCAGCGGCAACTGCGGCAACAATGGCAGTCGGAGTGGCGAGCACAACCGCCACAGGACAGGCGATAACCAGCAGAGTAATAACACGCTCCATAGCCTCTGCTTCCGGAGAGGCAAACCATGTAACACCTGCCAGCATCAAAATCGTCGGAGTATAGAAACCTGCATAACGGTCAATGATCCTGACCAGCGGAGTTCTTGAATTTTCAGCGGAAAGAATCATCTCTTTGACCTTGCCGAGAGTAGTATCTTCGCCAAGTTTGGTAACTTTAAGTTCAAGCATACCTGTAAGGTTCTGTGTACCTGCATAAACTTCATCACCTGCGCCTCTTTCGACCGGGATGGATTCACCGGTAATGGAAGCCTGATTGACGGTACTTTCGCCGGAAATAACAACTGCATCGACAGGGAAGTTTTCACCGGGACGGACACGGATGATGTCGCCGATGGCAAGCTGTGTTACATCGACGGAAACTTCCTGACCGTCTTTGATCAGACAGGCGTCCGTCGGAGTAAGTTTGATCAAATCTTCGATGGAACGCTGCGCTCCGGATGCGGTTCGGCTTTCAATGATGATCGCCAGCAGCAGGATAAAAGCGATGATACCTGCCATTTGGAACGCTCCTGATGCCATAGCGGCAATGACCGCCAGAGCAACAAGTTCATTCATACGCACCTGACCGTCGAAAAGGTCTTTGACAGCAGTAAAAATAATCGGCAGAGCCAGCACCAATGCACCGAGAAAAGCGCTGCATGTGGAAGGCATTACCTGTTGAGGCAGAAGCCAGCTCAAAAGAAATGAATTTATAATGAGAATACCGCCGATAACGGTAAAAGCAATACTCACCTTGGTACGGTTGAGTTTATCTTTCTCATGCATTATTTCATTGTTGTTCATAGTATTTACAGTATTTTGTTCCATGATTATTCAGCCTCCTTGAGCTGCGGTTTCTTGCGTTTGGGGGCTTCGGGGTTGAGTTTTACACGCACTTCACGATCGTTTGAGGAAGTGCCGAGGATATATTTACCGTCCTGTGCGGAGAGGACTTCGGACAGAGTATTATTGTAAAGAGTCATCAGCACAGTTTCGGGACTTGCGGCATACTCTTTGGCAATACTTTGGAAATAAATACTTTCGGACTTGATATTGGAAACGACGGATGTGCGGTATGCCTCTGCTTCGGCAATGATGCTTGAACGGTTTTTTGCCGCTTCATTGAGCAGAGAAACACTGTATTCCTCCGCCTGATTTTTGAGAGCAGTTTTCTGGCTCATGGCGTTGGTAACTTCGTTGAAAGCCATCTGAGTTTTGCCGGGCGGAGTAACTGAATTCAGCACGACATCATCGACGACCAAGCCGAGTTCGGCATCATTGACCAGATTGGTGAAACGAGATTTGACGGCATCGGCATAAATGCTGCGTTTGGTATCATAAATATCACCTACGCTGTAAGAGGCACTGACCTGAATGACTGCGCGTTTGAAAAGATTTTTGAGCATGGTGCGGGGTCCTCTGACACCGAGATTGACATCACCCTCAAGGATGTTTTCATCTTCGGCGGAAACATCGCCTGAACTCAAAACATTTTCATAAAATTTGCGGGGATCGCTGACACGGTATCCGATTTTCCAATTGGTATGAAGGATATTGCCGTCGCCGGAGAGGATGTAATTATCCCTGCCGATTTCCAGTGGAGGAATGGGGGCTCCCGGCATAAGCTGTGCTTCACGGGAATTGAAATCGACAGTCATGTATTCGGGACTGGTCTTGATATGGATGAAACGGTTAACGGGATAAGGCAGAAACCAATGCCAATCTCTGGTATAAACTTCTTTGTATTTACCGAATTGAAGTACGATGACCGCTTCCTGTGCCTTGACTGCGAAATATCCTCCGAACGAGATAAAACGCACCAGCATAAACAAAATCACCAGCAGCAGTATCACAAAGGCCATGTGAAGACTTTTGCTCAAAGCCTTCATACCGCCTTCGTAAGCGGTGCTGTTGTCTGTATTTTTGAATTTATCGTCCTGCATAACTACCTCTTATTTTTTCTGAACGTTGTCGGAGTTGCTTTTGAGCAGATCGAACGGAGCGGCGTCAGTATCGAGAACGAGAGTGGTTTTGGTCTTCATGATCTTGCGCAGAGCATCAAGTTTACGCAGGAAGATCGCAAGTTCGGGATTTTCTTTGAAAGCGGCATAATATTTGGCAGCTTCGGCATCGCCTTTGGCTCGGATTTCTTTTGCTTCGGCTTCAGCTTCAGCGACAATTGTACGGCTGCGGGCTTCTGCTGCGATACGGATTTTCTGGGCTTCGGTATTGCCGCTTGAAAGATAAGTCTGGGCTTCAAGTTTGCGTTCTTCGACCATGCGTTTCAAAACCTCTTCGGTAATACTTGCGGGTTCGCCGAGAGCATTGATACCTGCGTTATGGATTTTGATACCGAAACGTGCGGTACTTGCGGCAAGTTCTTTCTGAATGATAGATTCGATTTCATTAAGTTTGAGCTGTGAAACATCGGTATTGATGATCTGATTGAATTTGAAGCTGCCGAATGCGGCATTTTTGACGGAACGCATCTGACTGTTGAGCAAATCTTCTGCTTTGGCGACAGTTTCAAGTTCTGCGTAAAATTTGGCGGCATTTTCAATGCTGTAAATCACAAAAATACCGACCATGATATTTGAGCCGTCAGCGGTACGGGTTTCTTCGATTTTGCCCTCATTACCTTCAAAACAGCGGCGGCGTGCATCAAATTTGATAACCTCCTGGAAAGGATAGGGCCAACGGAAATGCAGACCGGGTTCGGGAGTATATTCTTCAACTCTGCCGAGAGTGGTAACGACTGCGGTTTCAGTTTCGCTCAACTGATAGCTGAAAACAGCGACCAGCAGGATCGCACCGACGATCAGACCGAAAAATACTGTCGGCCAATGTTTCAATAATTTACTTTTGTTTGACATAATTTCCTCCGTTTATTTTATTATATTGTTATATTTTATTTACTGAGAGCGTCGAGGTCGACATCGATGATGTCGAGAGTACCTTTTTCCTCGAAATTCAATTCATAGACTTCATGTTTCAAACCGGAACTGATGATAAACTTGCGGATATCAACGCAATCGTTTTCAAGAAATTCCAGATAAGTGCGGAGCATGTACATCCCCGGCATGATCTGATAAGATTTCAGCTGGGTAACAAAACGTTCACTCTCTGCAGAAGCGATTTTGGTCATACTGTCTTCATAGGATTGAGCCTCTGATTTAATACGGAGACTGTTGATTTCCGCCTGCGGCAGGACAGTATCACAGTAAACTTTCGCACTCAAAACGGAAGTATTTGCCCGTTCCTTGGCGATTTGAGCTTCATGGAATGCCTGTGAAGTATTGTTTTTGACAGGGGGATGAAGCCCGGCGAGATTGACAGTAACGATTTCAACGCCGAGTTTTTCACGGTCGACACGTTCCTGAATACGCTGTCTGATGGTATTTTCAAGGTCTTTGCGACCGGCAGCCATGACATAATTCAAGGTTGCGGAAGCGAGATATTTAACCGTTTCCTCCTGACTGATTCGTTTGATAGTCTGTTCAGGATTGGCGTTCAAATAGGCATAATCAAAAATTCCATCACGGCGGATTCTGTATTGAACGGGCATGGAGAATGCAACCATATCCACAGCATTGCCGGAACTGCTTACGCCGCCGGAATTTGACTGATTGGCGATCAGGAAATAATGACCTTCATCATCGTTGTGGCTGTGGCTTTCGGTCCAATTGATAATATACATCGGACCTTTCGGGCGTTTGGGTTTGGGGGCACTGTGGCTGTGGCCGTGTCCGTCGTGTTCCTCCTCTTCCTCTTCATCGTGTGCATGAGCGGTTGGATCTTCACCGACGAAAATCTGCTGCAGCTGCATACATGAGAAACAGCGGATGGTGCCGAAGGGCCACGGTTTGCTGAAATAAATACCCGGCTCAAGCAGTTCTCTGCTCAAAACCTTACCCATTTCCTCACGGACACCGACCTCTCCTATACGGACGAGATGGATTGAAGTGAATCCCCAGAGGATCAATGCCCAGATGATGATCAGCGGGAAAAGAGCTTTTTCAATAAAACTGTAAATCCATGTGCCTGAAACTTTGAAACCGAACTGATAGTCCAAAGTATCAGCGATATTGCGCATCACGCCGCCGGGTTCAGTGAAAATAGAGAGCAGTTTGCTTTCAAAAATAGGTCTGCTTTCCTCAATGGAGCGGGGACGGTAAAATTCAATGATGAAATTGACGATAAGTTCAAATCCGAGCAGTGCGAAGCACCCCCAGATAACATTACGCATGATGCTTTCAAACCAGGCAAAAATTCCCAGATTGATAAAAACTGCATTGAGTGCAGAGAGCAGCATTACAACAAAACCCATTACCAGATAAGCACCCAACGGACGCAGATAACGGAAAAGTTCTCCGCGGGCCTGACCGATGAAAAACGCTCCGGAGAAAATACTTGCAAGCATGAAAATAACAGAAATCACCACAACCTGTATCGGACTTGCATGATTTGTCTGATGAACAAGCGCCGCATTTTCGGAAAGTGCCTCATCTGCAATGTACCACTGATCATAAAAATAAAAAAGCAGAACTCCGAGCAGCAGAACTCCGAGTACGCTTAAAACATAGGGGGCATATTTTCTGTAATTTTCAAAAGTTCTGCCGGCGGTGAAACGGACATCTTCTTCAACTTCAAGTATCCCTACATTGTCCTTGCGCTTCATAAGCAGGAGTTTTTCCTCCTCTTCCTGCGCGGCGGCGCGGCGGAACATGCCGTAGAAAATCGCACCTATGCCGAAAAGCAGTGCCGCAAGATAGGGGATAATGCCGATGGCAAAAATATCCGATTTAATGAATGT
>JAZRBX010000220.1:0-10471 GCA_045635285.1 Victivallaceae bacterium | reverse complement strand
AATTTCACGGAGCCGGAGTCCGTGCCGTCGGGATGTCCAGAGGAGTCATGCGGGCACTTGACGGATTTATAAATCTTGAAGTTCTTGCTCATGATGTGCCGCCTTGCGGAACTCCCGAAGAGTATGGAAAAATTGCACAGACATTTTTTGCAGACTATCAGCACAGAGGTCTTGACGCAGAAAAAGCCGAAGATTGTTATTTTATTCAAATGTTCCTCCGTGCCAAACGGGCAGTGGAAATCATCAAGTCCATGCCGCAATGGGACGGAAAAAATATCATTGTTACCGGCGGAAGTCAGGGCAGCTGGCAGTCATGTGCCGCCGCCGCATTGGATGATGCGGTTTCAGGCGTGGCGGTATGGATTTGTGCGGGGTGCAATATTGTACCGGGACAATGGCCGCTTACCGGGGCAATAGAAATGGAAAATTCCCGTTTTGAAGCATACAAACGGATGATTTCTTACATTGATTGTGCTTATTTTATGGAAAAAACCAATGCGCCGATGCGGCTGCTTATCGGTTTTGCCGACCCAATTTGCAATGCTTACGGTATTCTTGCTGCTTGCGGCAATTCTCCCAATAAGGACAAAAAAATCATCACTTATCCGCAACTTATGCACGAAGACAATCACTTCGTACTCAATGAGATAAATGACGAAATCAAAAAACTTGTCAGATAAAATCAAATCCTTTTAAAAATCAACATGCAGTGAAAAAGATGCAAGCGACAGCTACAGAGAGGATTAAGATTTATATTTTCAAAATTCATTATTAAATTCCGGAAAGTATTTTTTTATTTTTTGAAAAGTTAGCATAAATGCTATAATTTTCAAGCGGAACAAAGTAATATTTCTCATAGAAAAACAATTATCCTGCAAACAGTTAAATTATGCGGCTTTATTAATAAAGGATATTTTTATTGCTGTTCATAAAACAATATAACGGTTTATGAAAATTGCAAAAAAAGAAAAAATGATTGATTTGTGCTAATAATGATTGATATGTCCTCTATGCAAAAAAGAAAATATATGGTATAATATAGGCAGATAAGCAATAATTATACCTGTAAGGAAAAAGAAAATGAAAAGAAAAATAATGATTTCTATGTTTTTAAGTCTTTTATTTGCACAGCTTTACGCAGTTGAAATAAAAGATGTGATCGCAAACGGTAAAAATAAAGAAAAACTTTTTGACGGAAAAACTGCCGATGCTTCACACTGGGGAGTGATCGGCGAATATCAGAATATTGATATTGTCTTCGGCGGCAAAGAAACAATATCACGCATGAGGATTTATCCCGGCATCCGTGCTTATGCTGGTTTCCCAAGCACGGAGGGCGGTCCGCGTGAGATAATGCTTTATGCTCAAAAAGATGGAAAATTTGTCAAACTTTTTAACGAAAATATCAAACTTCCGCGCGACCCGCAAAAAGGTAATGAATTTTTCTGCGACATAGATTTTGACAAAGTTGAAACTTCCGCTGTCCGTCTGGAAATCATTAACAGTCATGACCTCGGATTCCGCATGGGCTCTCCCTCAAAATCTGTCGCTTCTCCCGAACAGCGTGCTGTGAATATCCGTGAAATCAAATTCTTTACCGCCGCAGAAGTCGACGTACAGAGAGCCGCCGTTTATGCCAAATTTGCCAAAGCCGCAGAGTTTTTGAAAAAATATGATGAGCTTGTCGCTTCAAATTCAGAAACAGGCAAAGCCGTCAAAGCCGTCTGGGGACGCCGTTTTGAAGAATTGCGCAGAGAAATCGAAAAAGGTGTCAATCCTGAAAAAATCGTCAAAGATGCCGATTATTTGAAAAGTCAGGTAACTCCTTACATGTCTATCGTAAACAATTACAAAAATGACAATCCTGCATTTACTGTCAAAGTTACAAATTCTCCCGCCCCCGGAACTCCGGTCGAATTCCCGATTCACTTCGGTTTGCTGGAAAAAATCATCGGCAGGAAACTTTCTCACTACAATATTTCAGTCGAAGCCGTTGTCAACGGAAAAAATAAACCTGCACGCAGCAGTTTGATACCGCTTACTCCCAATCGGGCAAAACTTTGCTGGAATACCGTTAAAGGTGCTGAAAAATATATCGTCATGCTCGCTTTTCCTGCTGTCGGCGAAGCTCCGCTGATGAATTCTGCTATCGGCAACGGCGATGACATCATGTTTGACTCTTTCAGCAAAAGCGGCATGTCATGGCGTATCTGGAACATCCGTTCAGAAGATATTTTCAATGAGGGCAAGCCTGCATTTGTTACCGGTATGTGGACAGATTATGCTCATATTTACCGCAATCTCGGTACAGTTGAGAACCCTGAATTCCATGACGGAGCCCATTATTTCGTACTTGACCCCTATGATGAAAAAATCGGGACGACCCATCATCACGGTCTGGCATTCTCTCTGGTCGAACTTGCAGATATCAACGGGGATCGCAAAATCGATGTAATTCTTTCCCGTTCATACAACAAAACTCCGATTTTTGTAAAAAATGTTTCAGAAGATAACGAAAGTCTGGATTTTGATCATCCTGTTGAAATACCTTCTCTCAAATCAGGCTATCGTTATACTTACGGTGATCTTGACGGCGACAATATTGCAGATGCCGTCGGTGCATCTATTGACAGTTCAAACGGAAAGATTTTCCTCGGTTTCGCCCGCGGCAGAGGTTTGGACAATACCGGAGCTCCGACTTTTGAAAAATTTGCTGACATTGATCTTGCAATTCCGGATTCCACAGAAATCTCCCGCTCTATCGACAGTTATTTCCCGACTCCCTATCTGCGTGATTTGAACAAAGACGGTCTGCTCGATCTCGCTCTCTGCGTGCCGTCCAAAGTTTATATTTCTTATAACGAGGGCAGCAAAAATTCTTTCAAATTCAAAAAACTTGTTCAAATGAAACATCAGAACGGCAAGGCTATTGACAGCGGATTTTTCTATCCCAATATCGGCTGGTTTGATTTTAACGGCGACGGCAGAGATGATTTTTATTTCCGTGATGCCAATTCACCGTATTGTGCAACATCTGATCCGTCAGTAATTGCCGACAAACCGACTGCACAATCTCCGCTTACAAAACAGAATAAAGTTGATGATGATTATCTCGGGCTGGCACATTTTGTCATGGATGATTTTGACAATGACGGCAATATTGATTTTTGCCAGCAGACCAACTATCATTATATGTATATTTACAGTTTTGAAGATGGCATGTTCAACCGCACCAGGCGGATCCCCTTTGATAAATATCCCGATGCTCAGCGTTTCGGCTGCTGCGACACAACTGAATACGGCGGCATGTACAGCCAGATCACGATGGCGGATTTTGACGGCGACGGATTGAAAGATGTCCTGCTCAACAATGAGCACAACTGGCGTCTGGGATATTATTCACTCTATTTGAATAACGGCAAATCCGATTTGCTGCCTGAAATCCAGATCGCTCCCAAAAAAGAAACTTCTCATTTGAAAACAATAAATTCTCCCGAAGGCAAAGCATTGGTTGTTGCTCCGGAAACGATACTTGACTACCTCTCTTTTGAATGCAGAGATTTGGTAAATCAAAAGGCAGGTGCAATAGAATTTACTTTCGCCTCCGATTCAGACAATGTTCCTCCTGTCGGAAGAACATTTTTCAGCAGCTGGTTCTGGAACAAAAAACAGTACAATAACAATCAGCTTTATGAAGTTTACCGCACTACCGAATCAATGGAAAAATATCTGGATAAGATTGCACCTTTTGCTCTGGTACAGCTGCCTGACGGCAAACTCCGTTTGCAGATTGGTAATGCATTTTGCGAAAGTGCCGCCATTGAACTTGAAAAAGGCGTTTATCATAAATTTGAAGTCAAATGGAACAAAAATTATGTCAAACTCCTGATGGACGGCAAAGTTATTGCTTCATGCAGAGCCGAAGTTCCCGCCTTTGCAGAAAGAATGCATCTGGGGTCAATGGTTTGGATGGCTATTCAGCACTCCCGCGAATATCCCGTCCGCCGCAAATCCCATCCGGTTGATTTTTCAACTCCCGCTTGCGGATATTTTGAAAACTTCAAACTTTTCAATGCCGACGGCAAAGAAAGTCTGACTTTGGATTTTGAAAATAATTTCGGTATTCTCAAAAACCGTACCGCTACAGTTTACCGCAGCGCCCCGACTGTAATCAAAAATTACAAAGACGGCAAAGATGCATTGCTTATCCAATGTGATGATATGTACCGTACTGAAATGCCGGGCAATCCGAGAGCAAGAGTTTACATTATTCCCTTTACTCCGGTCAAAGGTAAAGCTCCTGTTTTTGATGAACCGATCCCGCTCAATTGCACTGACGGCAAGCCGTTTATCGCCAACAGCCGCAACAATATTTCTCTCTATGACTGGGACAAAGACGGTGATTTGGATATTATTTTTGCAACAGAAAACAACAATGGTGAAAAATGCACCAGCGGCGTCGAACTTTTCCTCAATGACGGAAATTGGAATTTTGCCAAAGACCACAATCCTGTTTTCAAAAAACTCAATAATTTGCTGACTGCTCACCATGACATTAAACTGCAGTTTGCCAAATTGACCGGCAATGACGAACCCGATATGGCGATTTGGACCGATCCCGGTTTCAGGGTTTACAGTATCAATTATCTTACACAGGAAGCACCGGAAGTTGTCATTGAAGAAATGATTTCAAATAAACATGAAAAATATTTTGATTTGGAATTTTCCGCTGAAAAAAATTCTTCTCCGTCAGAGGCAGGTTTTGTTTCTCAAGGTTACAGCAATGACCCGTCCGCCGGAGGTTATGCCGGCATCAGAGAATCGGACGGAAAAAAAGTCTTCTTCCTCGATAACGCCGATCCCAAACGCAAATGGAACAATTTTGAGCTTCAAGCACCTGATGAGAATTGGAAAAAAATTACCATAGATGTCTGTTTCCGACTCGTCGGCAGCGGAGATAAGGTGCAGTTTAATATCGGAGGATATGTCAAAGATCCTGCACGCAAAAGTCAGGTTGCATTTTTTTCAGCAGGCTTCGGAAAAAAATGTATTGCCATTCCGACACTTAAAGAATACGATGCGATCGAAGGTTTCCGCCGTTTCCGCATTATCGTTGACAGACAGCAGAATTTTTACAAAATTTACGACATGGATCAGAATGGTAAACTTGCAGGTGAATTTACTCTGATGACTGCCCCTGCAAACAGCAAGGCATGTCAGTTGTCTTTCGGCGACGGCAGTTCCGGCGTTGAAGGTCAGGTCGAACTTGAATATATCAAATTTGCTTTTAACAAAACTTATTATCCCGAAATGCAGAAATAATCAAACCAAAGGAGGTAAAAATGAAAAAAATCATTGTTTCCGCATTGTGTGCTCTTTCGCTCGCTGTTATGGCAGAAGAAAAGTTTGACGTTGTTTTTGAAGCGTCAGCTATGCAGATGCCGATGGAACTCGGTTTCAGCAACAACGGTTATAAACTGACCAAATTTGATGTTCCCGGCTACTGCGGATTGATCCCTGACGGAGACAAGACTGTTCTTTATATGGACAATTCCGATACCAGAGGCAAGTGGAACAGCTTTTCCAAACTTTTTGAAAATACCGACTGGCAGAGTTTTACAGCTGATGTGAAAATTGCAATTATCGGGGAGGGGGATAAACCGCAGTTTTCTTTGAGTATGGTATTCAAAGATGAAAGACGCGTAAACAAAAACTGTTTTATTTCAGTTTCTTTCGGCAAAAAATTTATTCAACTCGGCGGTTTGAAGTTTCCGTTTGAATTCGGAGATAATTACAAATCCTTGCGTATCGTCGGCGACAAAAACCGTAACAAATTCTTTGTCTATGATATGGATAACGGCGGCAGAGAAATCGGTAATTTCGTATTTATGAAAGGTGATGTTTCTCAGAAAGTCGGATATGTTTGTTTCGGCGACGGCAGTTCCGGAATTGAAGGCAAAGCCAAACTTGAATATATCAAATTTGCATTTGATCAAACATACTATCCTGTTAAATAAGAAAGGAAAGGATTTATTATGAAAAAATTTACACTTATCGAACTTCTGGTCGTTATCGCCATCATCGCCATCCTTGCAGGAATGCTGCTTCCTGCTCTCGGCAAGGCTCGCGAAAGAGCAAGAGCATCCACCTGCAACAGCAATTTGAAACAAATCACCCAGATAATGTTTCTTTACGGCAATGATTACAACGGACATCTGCCTGCTTACACCACTTATGCCGGTTCATGCCGTTATGCTTATGTGCTGGTACAGGAGGGATATGCCGCTTTGAATTCCCAATTCTTCCGCTGCGCCAATTTCGGCAGCGAGGAATTTAAATCATGGGGGGCAAACTCTTATGGATTGTGGGTCGTGGATACAAACAAAACAAATTTGGATCAGAGTATTTATGCAGATAGAAATCTCGCTCACCAATCCGGTCCCAACCATACAATAAATTCTTTGAATTTTTTGAGTTCTTCCAATGCTTTTCTGCTGTTTGATTCCGCCCGTCCCGACGGAAGAATGGAAACTTTGGTCAATATCAGTAACGGATGGTATCCCGCAATCCGTCATCAGAACAGCAAAGTTAATGTATCTTTCATGGACGGACATTCCGGAGCTTATGCCCCTATTGAACTTTATGGTATGATCAAAGACAGCGAAGATTTCAAACAGAATATCATTGCCGCTGTCGGAGGCGGTTTCCCATACTTTGATATTGACGGCAAATCATCAACATATACTGCCAAAGTGGCAAAATAAAAAATATTGTTTGTTATTGAAGACTGCGGATTTTTTCGCAGTCTTTTTTTGTTTTTGCTCTGTGTTCTCATAATCGGGAGGTAGTTACAGTATCTTTTTCAGAGGGGCGATTCGCTATCTTGCTGTAAAAATCAGTCTGCGTTTGGGTACAGAGTCAATTTTTGAATCCTTAAATTTTCTGAGAGTTTTATCCCCCCTGTAATTGGACCGGAACGTTAGCAGCAAATATATTCAACATTTATTTTTTTATTGTTGAAAGTTTGAATATTTGAGGTATATTGTTAGTGGTAAAAAAGGATAATTTTAATTCTTTTTTCTTAACTACTTTAATGATAGGTGTTTATAATTTAAAGGATAGCGTTATGATAAATCAGGAAATTGAACATGGTTTGACCTGCGCAAGAATTCTGTACGCTTCTCTGCCTGATGATTTTTTCGCAGAAAAACGAAATATGGATGCTGAACTTGCCATTTACGAAGGATACGCAACTTATGAAATGTCAAAAAACATGACATATCGCAAAGTCGCTCTCGGTGAAAAATGGGGTGAACGCAGAACTAATGCCTTTTTCCGACTGTCAACGGAAATCCCCGAATCCTGGAGGGGAAAAGTTTTCGGATGTCAGCTTAACCTCGGCGGCGAAATTCAGCTTTTCAAAAGCAACGGCGAACCTGAACTTGCTTTGACCTCAACCTGCGTTTGCGTCGCTGATTACAAAAAAGAGATATATATTCCCGCAGGAAAAGCCGTCCCCGGCAGATATGAACTTATCGCTGATGTCATTGCCACCAATCTTTTTGATTACGGTGACGGAAAGTCGGTTCCTCCCGGCGAAGTCAGAAATCTCACCTGCGGTCTTTACCGTCCCGAAGTCAGAGCTTTGTGGTTTGATATTGAAGTTATAATGTCCATGATCGGTATCGCCCGCAATTCTGACAGAAATCATCCTGTTGCGGTGCGCGGTTCTTACCGTCATGCCCGTATCTGCAAAGCCCTTAATGAAGCATACAACGCTTATGCAAACAATCCGGATAATGCCGCGCTTGCCAGAGAAATACTCCGCCCCGTACTCTCCGGCAGTGAAAATGAAAATACTATGAAGGTTGCAGCAGTCGGTCATGCTCATTTGGATGTCGGCTGGCTCTGGACCGTAAATGAAAGCCGCCGCAAAGCGGTGCGTACTTTCTCCTCTCAAATCGCACTTATCAACCAGTATCCTGATTATGTTTTCGGCGCATCACAGGCAGTTCTCTATGATTTTGTCAAAGAGCGTCAGCCGGAACTTTTTGAAAAAATCAAAAAAGCAGTTGCAGACAAACGCTGGGAAATTCAGGGCGCAACATGGGTCGAACCTGATTGTAATCTTTCAAGCGGTGAAGCTCTGGTCCGTCAATTTATACACGGCAAAAATTATTTTATGGATAATTTCGGAGTTGATGTCCGTATTTTCTGGCTTCCTGATGTTTTCGGATATGCCGCAAGTCTGCCGCAGATTATCCGTCTGTCAGAGTGTGATTACTTTTTGTCGCAGAAAATTTCATGGAATAAATACACCGAGTTCCCGCACAATTCATTCGTCTGGCGTGGTATTGACGGCACAAGCGTTGAAAGTTTCTTCCCCCCTGAAAAAACTTACAATGCAAACCTCCTGCCGCACGAGTTGAATTTCGGTGCTGATGATTATGCACAGAATACTGTTTCAAATGAATTTTTGAGTCTGTTCGGTATCGGCGACGGCGGGGCAGGGCCCAAAGAAGATTATATTGAACGCGGCATACGCTGTAAAAATATTGACGGCGCGCCCCGTGTCAATTTCAGCAGAGCGATAGATTTCCTTGACAGACATTATGCCGAATGCGGAGATAAAATCCCGACATGGACCGATGAACTCTATCTGGAAATGCACCGCGGAACTTACACCTCACAAGCATGCACCAAAAATCTGAACCGCCGCTGCGAACAGACTTTGCAGGCGACAGAAATCATTTGCAGTGCTTTCGGCATGGCAGATTATCCGGCACAGGAACTTGATAAAATGTGGAAAAATGTCCTGCTCAATCAATTCCATGACATCCTGCCCGGTTCATCCATCCGTGAAGTTTATGAAACTGCCGAAGCTGAATATCACGCAATCCTCGAAAAATGCCGCAAACTTCAGCTCAATGCAGTCAAAAACAGTGCCGCAAACGAAAATTGTGTTACTTATGTCAATACTCTCGGTGAGGAATTTAACGGTTTCATCGAACTTCCCGCAAACTGGAACGGCGCAGAAAATACTATCGTTGAAAAAACAGCCGACGGCAAAGTGAAAACATTTGCAAAAGTTGCTCCCTTCGGTACTTTGAACTTGAAAAAAGCCGACAATGCCGAATCCTGCAAAGTCAGCAATGTTTCATTTCCGCTCACTCTCGAAAATGATTTCATCTGCTGTAAATTCAATGCCGACGGCAATCTTGTTAGTGCATACGACAAAAAACTTGCTAAAGAATTTATTTCCGCTCCCTCCAATGTCATAAGTCTGTATTACGACAATCCCACAGAATATGACGCATGGGAAATCGATGAAATGTACCGTGATGCCAAAGTTGCCGATGCGGCAGTCGTTGATAATTCCGTCGTTTTGGAGCAGGGACCTGTCGCACAGACTCTGACTTTCAAACTTGTTGTCGGTTCTTCTGAAATAACCCAGAAAATCACTCTCGGCAATAATTCAAATATTCTCTATTTCAATAACAAGGTTGCATGGAATGAAGAACATCGCATGCTCCGTACTGCTTTCAATGCCGATATTTACAGTGACGAAGCAATTTATGAAATCCCCTACGGCACCATCAAGCGTTCAAGCCGCAGCAATCTCATTCAGGACAGAGCGCAGTTTGAAGTTCCTTTCCACAGATATTTCATGCTTGCTGATAAGCGTTACAGCGTTTCCATGCTCAATGACTGCAAATACGGCGGTTTCGTCCGCGACGGACTTATGGAGATAGCTCTTTTGCGTTCAGCCCGCTATCCCGACCCCGAATGCGACAAAGGCGAACATGAATTTACCTATGCTTTCATGCCGTCGGCTGTTTCTGAAACTGCCGAAATCCGTTCAGCGGCGGCATCTCTCAACCGCACCATGAGCGTTTTTGAAGGAGTTGATTTCAAATTTGAACTGCCGTTTGAAATTCTTGAACTTGAAAATGTTACTGTTGAAGTTGTTAAAAAAGCAGAAAAATCCGATGCTCTCATCCTCCGTCTGGTGGAAAGAGACGGCAACTACGGCAAATGTACCCTGCGTTTGAAAAAATCTGCACAAGTCAGCGAATGTACCCTCATGGAATGGCACGACCTCAAAGATGTTGCACTTGATGACAACAATACTTTTACTCTTGATTTCAGAGCATTTGAAATAAAAACAATCAAAATTTCATAAAAGGAGAAAAATTATGAAAAAAAGTTTATTTTTTGTTTTTCTGACAGTAATTTTCTCTTTCACTTGCAGTTATGCCAAAGAGCTTACTGACATAGAATGGGAAGCCATGAAGGAAAAAGCCCGAAACCGTCAGCGACGCACGATTATTGATAATGATATGGATGATTTCAATTATCAGAAAAACGGCACCAATCCTACTATTGAACAGCTTATGGCCATCCGCACAAGCTTCATGCACAAATATCCTGTTGATACATTCTGCGTCAATGTCAACGGATCAATGCAGAT
>JAZRBX010000219.1:0-1663 GCA_045635285.1 Victivallaceae bacterium | reverse complement strand
ATAGAAAAATGCAAAATGGAAATACCATTGTTTGCTCATAAAATCCGTACGACAAAAAATCGGATACATGCCGCAGGTCCAGAATATCAACAGCATTTTTCCGATAAGCGTTCTTGAAGTTGTCATGACAGGAACGCTCTGCGGTACATTCGATTCTTTCTTCAGTTCATCCAAACGCAGAATTGCTATGGAAATGCTGGAAAAAATGAATATCTCACACCTTGCAAAAAGAACTTTCCATGAAATTTCAGGCGGCGAAAAACAGCGTGTACTCATTGCAAGATCGCTTGCTTCAAAACCGGAAATTCTGCTGCTTGATGAACCGACTGCCAATATCGACCCCGGAGCGGAACAATGTTTTTATGAAATGCTGGATGATTTGCAGAAAGACCTCACCTTGCTGACAGTTTCCCACGATCTCGGCTTTGTTGACCGCAATATCAGCAAAATCATCTGCGTAAATAAATTTGTCAAGGTTCATACCCCCGCAGATTTTGACAGCAGCAGCATCCGTGAAATATACAATCACGATGTGCAGATGGTCGCTCACAACAGCGACTGTCTGTGCAGTTGTGCGGGACACAAACATTCATGGAGACGCAGAAAATGATAACCGATTTTTTTTCCACACTTTTTGATCCTGAAATAAGTTTTCTGCGTTATGCACTTTTTGTCGGACTTATCGGCAGTATTCCGCTCGGTATCACGGGAAGTTTTGTCATCAGCCGCAATATCAGCAGCATTGCAGGTGCTTTGGCACACGCAGTCCTCGGCGGCGTCGGTTTCGCCCTCTATGCCCAAAGGGTGCTTGAATGGACTTTCTGCACGCCGTTTCTCGGAGCGCTTGCCGGGGCTCTGATTGCCGCATTACTGATATATTTCACCTCGCTTTATGCCAAAGAAAAAGAAGATACTGCTATTTCTGCGGTATGGGCACTGGGGATGTCGGCAGGTCTGCTTTTTATTGCAGCTACCCCCGGCAATGTTGATTTGCAGGGCTATTTATTCGGTAATATTCTGCTGGTAACGGAGCATGACCTTATGCTTACTGCGATACTTTCGGCGGCGGTAACGCTTCTGACGATGATCTTTTTCCGTCCGCTGCAGGCGATGCTTTTTGACTCGGAATTTTCAAAATTGCGTAATATCAATGTAAATTTGCTTTACCTCCTGTTGCTGCTGCTGATTGCCCTGACCGTAGTACTGATGGTCAATGTAGCAGGAATCATCCTGCTGATTGCATTATTGAGTCTGCCGGCGGCAACGGCAAAATGTTTTGTGCGTCATCTTACTTCGATGATGGTACTTGCTTCATTGCTGTCGATGGCGGAGATCGGGCTCGGACTTTTTGCCGGTTATATCTGGGACATGCCGATCGGGCCGCTGGCGGTCATCCTCGCAGTAATTCTGTATGTTGCATCGTTGCTGAAAAAACACATCTCCAATTTTTTGAGGCGGAAAAATGTTCAAGTCACGGATGCAGAATAAAACTGTAAGCGTCATCGCCCCCGCAGGCAGAATCGACGCCGATGCTCTTGAAAAATCCGCAGAAATCTGGCGTTCTTGGGGCGTAAATGTCAAAATCATGCCTCATGTTACAGGATTTGAACACATGTTTTTTTCCGCACCGAAAGAGTTGCGCGCACAGGATTTGAATATGGCT
>JAZRBX010000218.1:0-3727 GCA_045635285.1 Victivallaceae bacterium | reverse complement strand
AAAGCTGTGCGGCAAGAGTTTTGTTGTGAGAGATTACGAGGACAGGGCGGTCGACTTGTGTGATGACATTGGCGAGGGTGAAAGTTTTTCCGCTGCCGGTGATCCCCTGCAAAGTCTGGAATTTTTCTCCTTTGCTGAGATTGGAGCAAATTTTATTGAAAGCGTTTTGCTGGTCTTCGGAGAGTTTGTAATTTGAATGGAGTTTGAAAAGGCTCATTTTATTTAATCCAGATATTCTTTTTCCACTTTGTCGAGTATTTTTATGAAATCTTCGGGGTCGGTGTTGTTGCGCAGTTCACCGGCAATGAAGAATTCACGGGGAAAGACCTGAAACGGACTTAAAAGTTCAGTCTCGGATTTTTTCAGAAAATCTTCGACGGCGGCAAATTGGTCGATACGGGAATTGATTTTGGCAACGGACTCTTTGATTGCGCTTTGATTTGTGCCGAAAAGCCATGAGTCTTTGATATTTATGAATTTGTCGAGGAGTTCATTGAGTTCCTCTGTGAAAAATGACCCTGCAATACTGCGGATGAAAAGCAGTTCTCCTCTCTTTTGCTGTAAAACTTTGTCGGCGATGGGATATTGTTTAATGAGTTCGGGGAGGTGTTCGATCGAACTTTCAATGATTTTTCCGGTAGGTTTGTTATTTTTATCAAGTTCGATGAAGCGGACTTTCTGAAATTCGGCAAAACGTTGTTTCAGAAATTTTGCCGAAGCGGGTTCATTGAGTGAGAATGCCAGGCGTTCAGCATTGAATTTCAGAAAAATATCCATCTGTTCTTTTTCTGTGTATTTGGCGGGATCATCGCAGATACGCCGCAAATGCTCTTTGGCCTGACGCTGAAGCGGATTGATTATGACCCTCTGAAAAAGGGCAGGGTCGGAAATGGTATTTGCAGAATAAATTTCATGTAGATACAATGCCGGGGCGATATTGTTTTTGGGAGAGTATTTCAAACTCAAATCAAGCAGGAAACGGCAGTAATCCTGAAATAAAAAAAGTTCAATATTGGACATCAATTTTCCGTTGCATGCTTCAATGCGGATGTGATCGGGGAAAAAGTTTTCATAGAGAAAAAATTTCATTCCTTCGATGCGGTGTTGACTTCGCATGATTTTCTGACCTGCGAAAGAATTTTTTATTTTGGCATGCAAAGCGAGGAAAATCCAGTGCGGTATTTTCGGCGGAGCGGCGGCAATTTGCGGATTTTCCGGCATATACTGCAATGCTGTTGCGGTAAAAAAGTTATGCAGAAAATCGTAGTCATTCTGAAAATTCGGAGAAATACCACCGATAGTGATCGTGATATTATTTTTTTCCTGTTTGACTTCGAGTGAATTTTCTGGATTTTCAGAGATAAAGATTGTAAATTTCCGTTTGCTTGCGGCAATGGATTTATTTTGCTGTTTAGGAAAAATATTCTGCAGTTGTTTGTCGATATTCAAGGCATAGTCCATGAATATCGGCGCAAAAAGTTCGCACATGGGGGCAAATTCAACTTTGCACTTGCTGTTCAAGTTGTAATAATTGCCCATCAAATCGACTGCACATGCCGAAAATAAAAAAAACAGAAGAAAAATTTTAAATATCTTTGAAAAAATCATTGTTTTTTATCCGATTTAAATATATATTACCATACTGTAATATAATATGAAATTGGAAAATGACAAGCCATAATGAAAAATAAAAACAATACAAAACTTGATTTTTATCCGTCAGCATTGACTGTTTCAGGCAGCGACAGCTGCGGCGGTGCCGGAATTCAGGCTGATTTGCGTACTTTCAACGCTTATGCGGTCTACGGATGTTCTGCTGTAACTGCGGTAACAGCACAGAATATCAAAAAAATTGCAGAAGTTTGTCCCATGTCTGCTCAAACTGTTGCAAATCAAATAGATAGCGTTCTTGACAGCGTGCCTGTGCGTTTCGCCAAAAGCGGCATGTTGTGCAATAAAGATATTATCCGCACCGTTGCTGCAAGTGTGAAAAAATATTCTCTCAAACTTGTTGCTGATATTGTAATGTTTTCGGAATCAGGCACTTGCCTCTTGGAAAAAGATTCAGTTCAAATTTTTGCTGATGAATTGATGCCGTTGTGCTATGCTGTAATTTTGAATACGAAAGAGGCGGAAATTTTCAGCGGTATGAAAATCAAAAATATAGATGACCTCTGTGCTGTTGCAAAAAAATTGAGCGGACATTTTAAAAATATCTGCGTTATCAAAAGCAGTTTCACTGAAAAAAATAAATATGCCATAGATGCTTGCGCTTACGATGGGCATGTCTATCAGCTTCGTTCAACACTTTTGAAAAATTGCCGTCATACTCACGGCATGGATTGCACCTTGAGTGCCGCTTTCTGTGCCAATCTGGCACTTGGAGCGGAGTGGGATGATGCACTTATTGAGGCGAAAACTTTTGTATTCGGTTCACTTGCCGAACCCGTAAGACTCGGAGACGATACTGAAGTTATGTATCCTCCTGAAACAGATTATTCAGAGCATATTTGTTTGTTGGAAGTTTAATGTGAAATATTCAGGTTCAAAAATTTTCAAGATATTCATACTGTCGATTGTCCTTTTGGGTACTTTGGGGCAAACGGCACAGCTTTATGGTGCACTTCCGAAATTGAAAACATCGGTATTTTTCAAACGGCAGTATATCAATCTTGCCAATATCGCCAATGTTTACGGCTTCAGATTCACCGCTGACGGCAGTCGTCTGCTTATTAGCGGCAAGTATCACAAATTTTCCTTTACTGCGGAAAAAAACAATGCCTCATTCAACGGCGTGAAAATTGTTCTGGCTCATGCTGTTTATAAAAATCGCGGTTCTTATTATATCAGCAAAATTGATTATGATACTGTGCTTTTGCCCCTGATCAACCGCAGAAATATGAAAAAACACAAGGTCAAAGTCGTTTATCTCGACCCCGGCCACGGCGGAAAAGATGTCGGTGCAGAGGGGCGGTATTACAATGAAAAAATGTTGACTCTGCGTCTGGCTTCCAAGGTGCGTGTTTTGCTGAAAAAAAATGGTTTTACCGTGATAATGAGCCGTCGTGCCGATGCATATATTTCACTTGAAAACCGTGCGGCGATCGCCAATAAAAACAAAGCTGATATTTTTGTTTCCATCCATTTCAATTCTACGGCGAATAAAAAAGTTTACGGCTTGGAAACATTCTGCATGACTCCGGTCGGGGCATCATCCAGCAACGGTTCAAAAATTGAATATACAAAATATCCCGGTAATAATTTTGATCAGAATAATTTTGCTCTGGCGTATCTGATGCAGAGATCCATGCTCGGTTACAGCAAAGCTCTTGACCGCGGCGTGAAACATGCCCGCTTCCTCGTTCTGCGGGAGGTGAAAATGCCGGGAGTTCTCGTTGAATGCGGATTTTTGTCCAATCCTGAATCCGAGCGTATTATCGGCACGGACCGCTACCTTGATCAAATTGCCAAAGGTATTGTAACTTCAATAATCAATTATAAACGCGTCGCTGAAAGTGCCGGTTATTGAAAAATCAGCAGTATCTGAATTGTGATCAGATATATATTTTTTAAATGGAATCAAGTAGTTCCTGCAGCAGATATTTGAGGGCGGCGATTCTTTTGGAGGAAAGTTCGGGGAGGTCGTCTTCGGGAAGACGCCAGTTTTCAAAGGGGGAGAGTGCGGCGGCGGTCTGCATTTTCAAATATGCAAGTTCGTAAGCGATGA
>JAZRBX010000217.1:0-18944 GCA_045635285.1 Victivallaceae bacterium | reverse complement strand
TGAGTGCCAATACCACCAGTCAGGAGGCGGCTCTTGAAGCATTGCGTAACGGTACTTCCGCTATGCTGAAAATGCGTGAGTCCTATCGTGAACGCCGCAATGTCATGGTCAAAATGCTGAATGATATGGGCTTGAAATGTATTATGCCGCGCGGAGCTTTTTATGCTTTCCCGAATATTCAAAGTACGGGACTTGATTCAAAAACTTTTGCCAGGGAACTTCTTAAAAAGGAACATGTCGCCGTCGTTCCCGGTGTCGCATTCGGTGATTGCGGAGAGGGTTACGTCCGCTGCTGTTATGCTACTGGGATTCAGGAAATCATTGAAGCGATGAAAAGGATCAAACATTTTGTGGACAGTCTGGAAAAATGATGGAAATTGTCAAAGTTCGTAAAGGGCGTGAAAAATCTTTGAAAATGCGCCACTTGTGGGTTTTCTCCGGCAGTTTGGAAATGCAGGGGGCAACACAGAGTGCATGGGCGGAACTCGTTGATCACAAAGGGGATTTTCTTGCGTATGCAACAGTAAATCCGCTTTCAAAAATCGCCGCCAAAGTTTGGAGTTTTGATATAAATGACGCTCCGGATAAAGATTTTTTCCGCAGAAAAATACAATCGGCGGTCGATTTCCGTTTGAAAAGCAATTTCCCGATTGACAATATTCACGGTGTCCGTCTGATAAATTCAGAGGGCGACGGTCTGCCGGGAGTGATCGCTGATGATTATGCCGGTGTGATCGTTGTGCAGTTCCTTACTTTCGGAGCGATGAAATTCAGACAGATGATTGCCGAAATCCTGATGGAAACTGTACCTTGTGCGCTTGCCGTTTATGAAAAAAGCGACAGCGCGATACTTGAAAAAGAACACCTGGCAAATTCTGACGGCCTGCTGACTGGAAAATTGCCAGCAGAGTGTGTTATTGATGAAAACGGTGCAAAATTTGCGATAGATTTTGTCAATGGACACAAGAGCGGTTTTTATCTTGACCAACGCAGAAACAGGGAGATTTTGAGCCGTTTTGCCGCTGATAAAATCGTGCTTAACTGTTTCAGCTATACCGGAGGTTTTGCGGTCAAAGCACTGCTTGGCGGTGCGAAATTTGTTACCAATGTCGACAGTTCTGCTGCGGCACTCGCTCAAAGTTCAGAGAATATGTCCCTCAACAATATCGGTACAGACAAATTTGAAAATATCGAAGGTGATGTTTTCAGTATCCTCCGCAAATTCCGTGCGGAGAAACGAAAATTTGATATGATAATCCTTGATCCGCCGAAACTCGTGCAGGGGATGAGAGATTTGAAACGGGCGGCAAAGGCTTATAAAGATATGGCTCTTGTGGCTCTGCATATTTTGAACCCCGGCGGCATACTTGCCAATTTTTCATGCTCCGGGCTTATGCCGAAAGATTTGTTTCAGAAAATAACATTCGATGCGGCACTTGATGCGGGCAGAACTTTGCGGATGATTGAATTTCTGGAGCAGGACAGTGATCATGTCTGGACTTTGGATGTGCCGGAGGGATTTTATTTGAAAGGTCATCTGCTGATGGCGGATTGAGGTTGATTTATGAAGAAACTGCATATTAAATTACCGGAAAATTCATACGATATTATTTTTGACAGCTGGGATTCGCCGGCATTTGAGGAGACTTTTGCAAAATTTGACCGCGGCGGCAGAATGATGACCGTCAGCGAGAAAAAATTGCAGGATCTGTATCCTCTCTGTGCGTACCGTTACGGTTCTCTTTTCGTGCTTAAAGGTACGGAGGAAAACAAGTCAATGGAGGAAATCGAGCGTTTGCTCAATGCTGCGATAGATGCCCAATGCGACCGCAAAAGTATTTTTGTAGCTCTCGGCGGCGGTATCGTCGGAGATATGACGGGATTTGCTTCTGCGATTTTCATGCGTGGAATTGATTTTATTCAGGTGCCGACGACCCTGCTGGCAATGGTTGATTCATCCGTCGGCGGCAAAACCGGAGTGAATTTGAGCGGCGGCAAAAATCTTGCCGGAGCATTTCATCAGCCGAAAGCCGTTCTGATCGATGTTGCTTTTCTTGAAACTCTGCCGGAGCGTGAGATTCGCAACGGGTTGGGAGAAATTGTCAAGTACGGTGTCGGATTGAGCAGCGGACTTTTTGAGAAGCTGGAAAAAAATGCCGAAGCTCTCAACGCACTTGACCTTGACGTTTACCGTGATATAATTTATGACTGCTGTGAAATCAAATGCCGTATCGTACAGGAAGATGAAAAAGAAAACGGAGTGCGGGCATTGCTTAATCTCGGTCATACATTCGGACATGCGATTGAAGCCGTTTCGAATTTTGAAGTTACTCACGGCGAAGGTGTTGCGATAGGACTTTGCTGTGCCGGGGAAATGGCTCTGCGCCTCGGATTGTGGCAAAAAGATGAGTTTGCAAGAATGCGTGAACTTATGGATAAACTTCATCTGCCGTCGAAAATTGCCGCAGATTGGAAGTTTGATGATATGCTCAAAATCATGCTGCATGACAAAAAAGCAGAGAACGGCAGTTTGAAATTTATTCTGCCGGATTCAATCGGCAGCAGCGTTATTCAGAAAAATATTTCCGAAAATTTGATTCGTGAAAGCATGGAGGCTTGCCGTGAATAATCGGAATGCATGTATAATTTTGAATATGCTTTCGGGTATCGGATATGCCAAATACAAGGCATTGGTAAATGTTTTTGAAGAACCGTGCCGCATTTTCAGTGCCTCAAAATCAGAACTTGCCGCAGTTAAAGGGATTTCTGAAACTCTTGCGGAAAAAATACTTAATTACAAAGAACTCGTCGACTTGGATAATGAACTTCTGCGGGCGGAACGCGGCGGAGTACAAATACTTACTCTGGCTGATGCGGAATATCCCGATGAACTGCGTAATATTTATGATCCGCCTCTTTGTTTGTATGTCAGAGGTAAACTGCCATCTTTCAAACGCAATGCTGTCGCAATAGTCGGTTCCCGCAAAATGTCAATGTACGGCGAACGCATGACTAAAGCATTTGCAGAAGATGCTGTCAATCACGGATTTGTCGTGATTTCAGGACTTGCATTCGGTGTGGATTATGCCGCTCACAAGGCTGTCGTCGATGCCGATGGAATAACTGTGGCAGTGCTTGGCGGCGGTCTGACTCAGATACATCCGAGGGAACATATCCCGCTTGCCCGTGAAATCATACAAAAAGGCGGTGCAGTTATCAGTGAATTTCCGATGGATTTTCCGGTCAGCCGCACATCATTTCCGAGAAGAAACCGTATCGTTTCCGCATTGAGTACAGCGGTTATTGTTGTGGAAGCAGGGCTTGATTCAGGAGCATTGATCACTGCCAATGTCGCATTGGAGCAGGGCAAGGATGTTTTTGCTGTTCCCGGCAATGCCGACAATCCTCAGGCAAAAGGCTGTCATAAACTTATTCGCGAAAGTTCAGCTCATCTGGCGGAAAATTTTTCACAGGTTATTGAAGTTATTGATGACGGACTTTTCAATGCATTGGAATTTGCGGAGAGTCCGTTTGAAAAATATGAAGCAGAATCATGTTTTTCTCCGGAGGAACAAGTTATTGTCGATATTCTCAAAAACGGCGACAAAACTATGGATGACCTCGCACTTGAATCAAATATGGAGTCAGGCGCTTTGCTCGCCCTGCTTATGAAACTTGAAATGAAGTTTATCATCCTCAAAAATCCTGACCGTTCATATCGGTTGCGTTAAAAAAATCAGTCCGTATTAATTATCTGACTCTTTTAAATTTTTTTATTCTGAATTTCCCATAATAGAAACAGAGTTTTTTGCAAAAATCTGTGTTGTTTTTTATTTTGGGGGTATGGTATGTTAAAAAGAAAATGTTCAGGAATAAAAATACACTTTTCTTTTTTTGAATGAGTGGACGGTGATGGAAACTTTTTTCTTTTTTTAATCAGGAAGAAAAAGTTTTCTCCCACTCGGAAAAAATAAAAAAACGGAGCAAAAACAAATAGTTTTTGCTCCGTTTCTGTTACGGGATTTTATTAATCCATGCTCTGGTATTCTTGCAGAGATTTTGGCTGGATGCTGTTTTTCTGTGCAGCTTCGATACCTGCTACGGTAGCTTTTGCGGCAGCGATGGTGGTCATATAAGCGACCTGGTGCTGGATAGCCATCATGCGGATGTAGCTGTCATCGAATTTTTCGCTCTTATCTTTGGGGGTATTGATGATGAGCTGGATTTCGTTATTTTTGATTTTGTCGGCAATATCTGGGCGGCCTTCGTTGAGTTTATAAACGAAAGTGTGCGGGATATTGTGTTCTGCAAGGTATCTGGCGGAACCTTCGGTGGCCATGAGTTTGAAGCCGAGTTTGTGCAGACCTTCGACTACGGGGAGGAGAAATTCACGTTCGCGGCGGTTGACGGAGATGAGGGCTGTGCCGCTGAGGGGCAGCGGAGCATTGGCAGCCTGCTGGCTCTTGAAGTAGGCAAGACCGAAGTTGTCGGCGATACCCATGACTTCGCCGGTTGCGCGCATTTCGGGGCCGAGGACGGGGTCGACGCCGGGGAACATGTTGAAGGGGAAGACAGCTTCTTTGACGCCGTAGTAGTTATTTGCTTTTTTCTTCAAATAGGGGGCGAAATCGGAGAGCGGCTGACCGAGCATGAGTCCGGTGGCGATACGAGCCAGGGGGACGCCGGTGATTTTTGCGACCAGCGGAACGGTACGTGAAGCGCGGGGATTGGCTTCAATGATGTATACTTTGTCATCGCAGATGGCGAACTGAACGTTCAGGATGCCGTCAACTTTGAAGTCTTTAGCGATTTTTGAAGCATAATCCTCAATGGTATCGAGGTGTTTCTGTTCGATGGTAACAGGGGGGATGGCACATGCGGAGTCGCCGGAGTGAATACCTGCAAGTTCGATGTGTTCCATAACTGTTGCAACGAAAGTATTTTTGCCGTCGGAGAGAGCATCGACTTCACATTCGATGGCGTTGCCGAGGAAACGGTCGATGAGCATGGGATATTCGGGGCTGACCTGAATAGCTTCGACAGCGTATTTTTTGAGGGTGGGTTCATCGTAGATGACAGCCATGCCGCGGCCGCCGAGAACGAATGAGGGTCTGACCATGACTGGATAACCGATTTGACGGCCGAGGGCGACAGCTTCGTCGAGAGAGCGGGAAATGCCGCTTTCGGGTTGCGGAATCTGCAAGGCAAGCATGCGGTCACGGAAATATTCACGGTCTTCTGCCAGACGGATACCTTCGGGCTGGGTACCGAGGATATTGATACCGGCATCTTTGAGTTCCTGTGCGATATTGAGCGGAGTCTGACCGCCGAACTGAACGATTGCGCCGTAGGGTTTTTCCATTTCGTAGATGCTGATGACATCTTCTACGGTAAGCGGTTCAAAGTAGAGTTTGTTGCTTGTATCGTAGTCGGTGGAAACTGTTTCGGGGTTGCAGTTGATCATGATTGATTCATAGCCTGCATCACGGAGAGCGAAAGCGGCGTGGACGCAGGTGTAGTCAAATTCGATACCCTGACCGATACGGTTGGGACCGCCGCCGAGGATCATGATTTTTTTGCCGTCGGAAACTTTTACTTCATTGACGGCATCTGCAGCGTATGTTGAATAATAGTAAGCGGCGTTATCGACACCGGAGACATTGACTTTGCAGAATTTTGCTTTGACGCCGGCTTTGACACGGCGGGCGCGGACGGTTTTTTCATCGACTTTGAACATTTTTGCGAGGTACTTGTCGGAGAAACCGTCACGCTTTGCTTCAATGAGCAGCTCTTCGGGGAGCGTGATGAAATTGTAGCTCAAAAGTTTGAGTTCGAGCATGGCAAGTTCATAGATTTGTTCGATGAAGTAGGGGGTGATGCGGGTCATTTTGACAACTTCGTCGACGGTTGCACCTTTTTTGAATGCTTCATACATCAGGAAGTAGCGTTCGCTGGAGGGCATGACCATTTTCTGACGGAGTTCATCGAGAGAGAGCTGTTCAAATTTTTTGACACCGCCGAGTCCGGAGCGTCCGATTTCGAGGGAGCGGATTGCTTTCTGCATAGCTTCCTTGAAATTTTTGCCGATGGACATGACTTCGCCGACGGCTTTCATCTGTGTGCCGAGCTGGTCCTTGGCCTGCGGAAATTTTTCAAATGCCCAGCGGGCGAATTTGACCACGACATAATCGCCGGAGGGGGTGTATTTGTCAAGAGAACCGTCGCGCCAGTAGGGGATTTCGCTCAGAGTAAGACCTGCGGCAAGGCGGGTTGAAACACCGGCGATGGGGAAGCCGGTTGCTTTGGAAGCCAATGCACTGGAGCGTGAGGTTCGGGGATTGATTTCGATGATGATGATACGGTCATCGACTTTGTTATGAGCGAACTGGACATTGCATCCGCCGGTGATGCCGACGGCTTCAACGATGCTGTAAGCGTAATCCTGAAGGCGTTTCTGAACGGATTCGGGAACTGTGAGCATGGGAGCGACGCAGAAACTGTCGCCGGTATGAACGCCCATGGGGTCGACGTTTTCGATGGTACAGACGGTGATTTTTTTGCCGGTTTTGTCACGGACGACTTCAAGTTCGAGTTCTTCCCAGCCGATGACGCATTCTTCGATGAGGACCTGATGGATCAAACTTGCTTCAAGACCTCTGGCGCAGACTTCACGGAGTTCTTCGACATTGTAAACGATACCGCCGCCGGTGCCGCCCATGGTGTAAGCGGGACGCAGAACGACGGGATAACCGAAGGCGGAAGCGATTTTTTCAGCTTCTTCGAGGGAGTAGCAGGGTTCGGATTTGGCCATGGGAACGCCGAGGCGGTTCATGGTTTCTTTGAAAATGATGCGGTCTTCACCGCGTTTGATAGCGTTGAGGTCGACACCGATGACATCGACATTATATTTGGCAAGGATGCCGGCTTCTTCGAGGCTGATAGCCAGATTGAGAGCAGTCTGGCCGCCGAGGTTGGGGAGGAGTGCATCGGGGCGTTCTTTGGCAATGATCTTTTCCAGACTGGGAACGGTAAGCGGCTCGATATAGGTGTGGTCGGCCATACCGGGGTCGGTCATGATAGTTGCGGGGTTGGAGTTAACGAGGACGATTTCATATCCCTCTTTGCGGAGAGCTTTGCAAGCCTGAGTTCCTGAATAATCGAACTCGCATGCCTGACCGATGATGATGGGACCTGAACCGATAATTAAGACTTTTTGAATATCTGTACGCTTTGGCATAGTGTAGCTTCCTTTCAAAAGACATACAATACACCACAAAAGGGGTTTTGTCAAATTTTTTTATTGTTTTTTTATGAATATAAATCGATTTGACTTGCAAAAATTTCCGATGGGAGAAAAAATGTGTAAAATGATGTAATTTTCCGGCAACGGCACAGAAAAAATATTGATTTTTCCGGTGCCTGATATATATTAAATCTGAATAAATTATTTTTTAATTTCAATATGCGGAGCATCTGTTATGGATTATAAGCCTCAAGTTATTGATACTGAAGATATTGAATTGGGTGATGAGTTGGATCGCCTGATTGAGGAAATGGCAAAAAATGTTCATGAGAACTGGGCGGAACTGCGTCTGGCACAGGGCTGGAAATACGGCACAGAACGCAACGATGAAGCCAAACTTCATCCCTGTCTGGTAAACTATGAGGATTTGCCGGAATCAGAAAAAGAATACGACCGCAACACCGCGATCAAAACATTGAAATTCATTAAAAAACTCGGTTTCGAGATCGTAAAGAGGAAATAAAATGACTGATTTTTTCAAAAAATGTCTGTATAAGCATACACCGCTTTTTCTGTCCGTAATTCTGATAATCGTATCAATGATCGTATTTGCTGCAGGTTTGAAGTTCGGGTACGGTGCAGTATCTTCTGTGGCGGTAATGTTTTTTTCGGTCGGATGTATTCTGCTTTTGTGCAATATTTCCGCAATGAGCAATTTTGTCTGGCACAACATTTTTCTTGTGATAATTTTTGTTTGCGGAGTATTGAGTTATTGCTCTTATTACAACGGAGTTTACGACGATACCCAAAACAGTTCATTCTACCGGAAAGCGTTTTCTGCAATTCATAACAGCAGTTCGGTCGCGGCGGCATTTTTCCCGTCAAGAGGCGAATATGAGATTGCCAATAACGGAACTGATGAGGATAAAGAAATTGAAGGGACAACACTTGTCGGATACGGATTGTTTCATGTTTTTGTTTACATTTTTTTCGGATATTTTTTAATAGGAGTGTGGGGATTTCGTTTTATTAACAGGGTCAGGTTTGCTTTCAGCAGCTGCAGCAGACAGCATTTTTTCTGGTGCGAAAGCATTGAGCCTAAAATGCTGGCAATGGCAAAGAGTTTTAATGAAAACGATTTATGCTCCCAGATAACTTTTTCCATTTCCGAGATGAAATATATTGATTCAGATTTGAAAACTGTTTTCCGTGATATGAATCATGAGGGATTCTGTCTGAAATTGCGAAAAGACGGACAGGTGCATGACCGCAAAAAATGTCTGAATGCGGCGGAACATTTTTTTATTTCAGATAATTTTTACTGGAATATCGATCAGGCGGAAGCATTTCTCAGAAAAAGGGCGGAGAAAAAATGCCGCAGACAGGTAAAAATTTATATCCGTATAAACAACGATGTCGGCAAAAGATATTTTACAAACTGGGCAGACAGTTACTGCAAGGAAAAAAATGTTGAAATCATACTTTTTGACGAAACTGCCATGCTGGCGAGAAAATTTGTTAAAGAGTTTCACATGCTTCAAACTTTGCCTCCGAATGCTGTAAATCATGAAACAGCAAGAATCAAAGACGGCAATTCATTTAAAGTTCTGATGATTGGTTTCGGCGGCATCGGCAAAACTTTGCTTGAATACATCGTCTGCGACAGTCAGTTCCTGCTGGAAAACGGTAAAAAAATACCGTTCAGCGCCGATATTATCGACAGCAATGCTGCCATGTGCGATCTGTACCGGACCCAATGCAAAGATGTCTGTTCTGATTTCGGTTTTTCATTTAAAAACTGGCAGGTGCCGTCAAAAGAATTTTATGATTTTATCAATGATTACAAAAAATTGAAGGAGTACAACCGTATCGTTGTCGCTCTCGGTGACGTCGGCTTGAATATTGATACTGTTGAACTCCTGGAAAATGTCATTAGAAAAAATATTGATTTGAATGCAGCAGATCCGTATGAGGAATTTGACAGCTGGAAAAATAAAATAGTTCTTGTTTCGCCTGAACTTGACTGCAGTGTTTTTGCCAAACGGACGGATAAGGAGGTTTTTTCTGTTTTCGGCGGCAATTATGAGGTTTATAAAGATTTCGATCAGCTTGACAGAGAGGTGATTGCAAATGCCAAAGCCATCAATCACAGATACTCATTGTTCGCAGACAGCAAAATAACTGCAAATGAGGCATGGCTGCAGTGCGATATGTACAATAAAGACAGTTCTATCGCTTCGGCTTTCGGTTTTTACAACCTGAAACTTCTGCTCGGAGATACTGTTCCCGAAGGCGAAAAATACAACCAATGGAAAAAGGCTTGCGGAGAAATGGAACATTTGCGATGGATGGCGTATGTCCGTTTGTGCGAGGGAATGTCATCATGGAAGAAAACTTCTTCCAGAACGGTTTCTGCCAATCAGCGTGATTTCATGCGTCATGCTGCGATAGCTGATTTTGATGAATTGCCGGAATTGGACAAACAATTCCCTGAAAAAGCGCCGTTTCAGGAAAAAGATATTGTAATTATTGATATTTTCAAAGATTGGTGTCAGAAGCAGGCGGCTGAAAATCAGTCGGCATTTGCTGATAAATGAGCGGCAAGGATGTCAGCGGCGATTCTGACACATTGAGAGCAGGGGCGTTTGGTGTAATACTCCTGTGTGCGTTCTTCGGAAATTGGTTTTTCAACAGTTTTTGCCGGCAATGCGAGAAGTTCACGGCAAATGATTGAACCGCATTCTTTTTTGAATTTTTCGGCAAGGAGCTGGACTCTGGCGTATTGGGAGTCTTTTTCATTTTTGTCAACAGCGGAACTGCCGCATTCCAAAATTCCGGAAACGACGAACATGCCGCTGACACAGCCGCATACTTCACGCATTCTGCCCATGCCGCCGCCGAAAGAAGAGGCGATTTTGAACATAAGTTTTTCATCCATGCCGCAATCGTCGGCAAAAGCGCAGGCGACGGCTTGAGCACAGTTGTATCCTTCACGGAAAAGTTTTTCAGCAAGTTCTCCCTTGTTCACAGCAATTCTCCCTGTTCAAATTTTCTGTTTTTGTCTGCATAGACGGTATTTATGATATTTTTAAGTTCAACGGCGTGTTTGTAAGAGCTTGAAGACAGTTGGTTGCGGCGCGGTTTTTTGTCGTTGAAATAGATGTTGATGGTTTTTTCTGCGGCAAAAAGCAGCCGTTTGACCATCGTCTGCGGCTTGAATGCCTGACTGATCACATCGGATGAAATAAGCGAAATTTTGCATTCATTCTCCGAATAGGCTTTTTTTATAAACGGAAAAACAAGACACGCCATGACCAGAGAAATACTGTTCCGCAATTCACCCGAACTTACCAGACAGTTGCGTTCATAAACAAGATCAAGTGCTTCCTCCATCTCCTCCGAGCCCCATCTCTGTGCGAAAAACGGCAGGAAATACGGCAGCAGCCAGAAGTCATTGAACGCTTCAAAAATAGTATCGACATAGCAGGAACTCAAGATTTTTTCCAGTTCCAAAGTCATGCGTGAAATCGGTACATGACGGATTTTGTCCATATTGGCAAAAAGGCTGTTTTCGCATGCATCGTCCATTGAAAAACCGAATCTGCCGACCAGCTTCAACGCCCGCAGCATACGGACGGGATCTTCTTCAAAACGCACATCCGGATCGCCGATGACACGGACAGTTCCGGAGGCAATATCTTTCAAACCGCTGTTTGTGTAGTCGATGATTTCGGTTTTTACCGGGTCGTAAAAAAGAGCATTTACGGTGAAATCACGGCGGAACGCATCTTCTTTTGAAGAACCGAAATTATTATCATCCACAATCATTTTTGACGGCAGATGAGCAAACTTCGGATTCTGTGCGGCAGTGTTTTTGCCGGGCATGCGGCGGAAGGTGCTTATTTCAATTATCTCTCTGCCCATTCTGTAATGGACAAGACGGAACCGTTTGCCGATGATCATGGCATGGCGTCTGCCGAAGACCTGACATATTTCTTCGGGAGTGGCAGATGTTGAGATGTCATAATCTTTCGGAGTATGGCCCAGAAGCAGATCTCTGACTGCTCCGCCGACGACATAAGTTTCATATCCTGCAGTTTGCAAATTTTTGATAATGCGGATTATTTTCGGATCGATTTCAAGGAGTTTTTGCATTTCGGAAAAAACAGAGTTTAAAATTTTCTGGTAATGTCTGTATCAACTGTTTCCAAATCCGGATCGGTGGCAGGATGATCTGCATTGAAGTGCAGACCGCGGCTTTCTTTGCGTTCCAGAGATGAGTCAATGATAAGTTCGGCAACTGTCGCAATGTTGCGCAGTTCGATGAGATCACCGGTAACGAGAAAATCCCAATAGTATTTGTCTATCTCTTTGCGAATCAATTTGATGCGGGCTTTTGCCCTCTCAAGGCGCTTGGTTGTGCGGTAAATGCCGACATAATCCCACATAAAGCGGCGTATTTCGTCCCAGTTGTGGGTGAGGATGACGATCTCATCTGAATTTGTGGCGTTGCCTGAAACCCAATGCGGGATGAGTTTGATGTCGGGGAATGCCTTTTTCAGACGGTCAAACTCTTTATCTGCATCGACGGCTGAAGTTTTGGCGATGACCAGAGCTTCAAGCAGGCTGTTGCTTGCCAGACGGTTTGCACCGTGAAGCCCGGTACATGCACTTTCTCCTGCGGCATAAAGTCCGTCAATGCCGGTTCTGCCGTTGACATCGGTTTTGATACCTCCGCAGACATAATGAGCGGCAGGAACGACGGGGATCGGATCTTTTGCCATATTGACGCCGATGGAGAGACATTTTTTGAAAATATTGGGGAATCGCTGTTTAAGTTCCTCCTCTGATTTGTGAGTGATGTCCAAATAGACACTTTCCCTGCCGGTGCGTTTCATTTCGTTGTCGATGGCACGGGCGACGACATCGCGGGGGGCAAGACTTTTGAGCGGGTGATACTTGTGCATGAATTCGATGAGGTTTCCTTTTGCATCCTTGTATTTGAGGATTGCACCTTCGCCTCTGACGGCTTCGCTGATGAGGAAGGAGCGTTCGGTCGCATCGTGCAGGATGGTCGGGTGAAACTGGATGAATTCCATATTGCTGATGGTCGCACCTGCACGGTAGCCCATGGCGATACCTGCGCCGCATGCGACATCGGGATTGCTGGTATAGAGGTAAACTTTGCCTGCACCGCCGCAGGCAATATGGGTGGAATAAGCGATGAAAGTTTCCACTTTGTCATTGTTTATATCCAGTACATAAGCTCCGAAACAGCGGTTTGCCCCGCGGATGCCGATGCGTTTGGAAACGATAAGGTCAATGGCAAAATGGTATTCAAAAATTTTGATATTGGGAAATTTTTTACACTCTTCGATCAAAGCTCTTTCGACTTCCGCACCGGTAATGTCTCCTGCATGGAGGATGCGGCGTTTCAAGTGGCCGCCCTCTCTGCCGAGGTCGTAAGATTGTTGTTCTTCGGTGTAGCCGAGTTCGCCTCTGGTGGTGAATTTGACACCTCTTTCAATGAGTTCTTTGAGGACGGAGGGGCCGTTTTCAACGATTACTCTTACTGCTTTTTCGTTGCAGAGTCCGGCACCGGCATTGAGAGTGTCTGCGACATGTTCATCAAAAGTATCGTCGGTATCGGTAACGCATGCGATGCCGCCCTGGGCGCATTTGGTGTTGCAGTCGTCGATTTTGCGTTTGGTTATAACTGCTATGGAACGGCCCGACGGAGCGAGATTCAATGCGGTGGAAAGACCGGCGAGACCGCTGCCGATCACCAGATGATCAAATTGTAAAATTTCTGACTTTTTCATCTTTTTCCCCTAAACTCCTTGAAATGAGGACTTTTTTATACGAAAATTCGGTTCATTTGTTTGAATTTGAAAATATATGTATTAAATTACACTCAGAAAACAGTTTTTCAATCTTTTTTCAGAGGAAGCAATGATTTTTTTAAAGAAAAAAAGTATTTCATATAAAGGTTATAATGTTCCGCAGGATGAATCATACCGCATTTCAATGAGCAATCATTGGTTGAATATTCTTCTGATGATAATTTCAGGTTTGGCGTTGAGTGCGGCATTTCCTCCTCTGAATTGGGAGCTTATTGCATTTTTGGCACTTGTGCCTCTGATTGGTCAGGCGATCAAAAATCCTGTCGGCGGCAAACTTTTTCTTTACGGATACATCTGGAGTTTTGTGTGGAGTTTCTGTGCTTTTTTCTGGCTGCGTGAGATAAATTTATTCATACCTCCGGTGCTTTCGCTGATCATCGGACTGTGGGGGGGAGTTTTCGCTCTGCTTTGTTCATTTGCGTGGCGTTGGTGTTTACGGAGTGCAAATGAGTTGAAAAAAGATTTCAAAGTTCGTGAGGCAAATGATCTTAAATGGTATAAAATATTGCTTTTTTCAATTTTTTGCGGAAGTTTTTTTGTCGCACTTGAATACATCCGTATAGGCATGTTTCCGTGGAATTTCATCGGTGTTACGCAGTACAAAATGCTTTATCTGATACAGATGGTTAAATTCACAGGCATTTACGGTGTAAGTTTTCTTATTGTTTCAATAAACGCTTTTCTGGCGGTCGCCATGCATTATTTTATTGAAAAAATGCGTGGAAAAGATGCAGATTTCAAAGGTGTTTCAATTTGCGGAATTATTTATGCTGCTGCTGTTTTGCTGTTTTGTGTTTACGGATATTTTGAATCTCAAAGAGTTGAAACGGAGTATCTTTCCGGCAGAAAAATCCGCTTCGGACTGGTGCAGGGCAATATTTCACAGCGGCGTATCAGCAACAGAGAAATGGCACAGGAGGCTTTGGATGTTTATACTGAACTTTCTGCGGAACTTATCAAACAGAAGCCTGATATTATCATCTGGCCGGAAACGGCAGTTCCTTATCCTTACTACGGCGGGACTTCCGTTTCTGCAAAGTACCGTCAGAATATTTATAAACTTGCCTCTGCCAATAAAATTCCGTTTCTTATCGGTACGCTTGATTTTATCATCAACCGCGATAAATCAACAGATATGACCAACGCCGCATTGCTGATCGGAGAAAACGGCTTCCCTGTCAGCAAATATTACAAAATAAACCGTGTGCCTTTCGGAGAATTTGTCCCCTTGCGTGATTATCTTCCTGAAACTGTGGTCGAGCGGATCGGCATGGGGAGAGATTTGCGTGCCGGAAATGATCCGTCGCCGATTGAAATTCTGCCGGGAGTGAGAGCGGGGATCGCCATTTGTTATGAAAGCATTTTTGCTTCGCTTGCCCGCAATGAGGCGAATCTCGGAGCAAATATTCTGGTCGTTGTAAATAATGACGCATGGTATCCTGAAAGTTCCGAACCTGAACAGCATTGTGCCAATGCAGTTTTCCGTGCAGTTGAAAATAATCTGGCATCTATCCGTTCCGGCAACAACGGGGCAAGTGTCTGTATTTTGCCGAGCGGCAGAATTGCATGGTGCATGGATGAGCATTTGTTGAATCGTTCAAGAGGTATTGCTGTTGTTGAAGCGCATGTTGCGGATGTGCCGCATAAAACATTTTACAGCCGATTCGGCGATATATTTCTTTTCGGGTTGTTTGCAGTTGTTTCAGCTGCTTTGATATATGGGATTTACCAATATTTTTCTGTGCTTAAATCTCTGCACGGAGATAAGAAAGAGGATAGTATATGAAAAAGAAAGACATAATGAGATTCCGCAGAGTCGGCTCATGCCGTCAGCCGTCGCTTGCCAACAGTGCCGATATACAGAAAATAGTTGAACTTGACAGCGCCCTCTGGGCAGTCAATTCAATTCCGACGGATGCGATCGTCGTGGACCCTGAATTTTTGAAATTTCTTGACAGTGACGGCAACGGCAGGATACGCCCCAATGAATTGCGTCAGGCTTTGAGATGGATGTTCGGCGTTTTGAAAGATTATTCAGGTATAGATGCATCTTCCGATGTCCTGAATCTTGATTCATTCAATGATGAACATGCCGAAAGTGCCATGCTTAAATCATCCATTCAGTTGATTTTGAGCAATATGAATATTACGGACCGCCGATCAGTTTCTCTCGCTGAACTGCGTAATACAGCTTCGATCATCGGTGCAGGAAACAGCAACGGCGACGGCGTGGTAACTCTGGAAAATACCACCGATCCCGAAGTTGCCGCCCTCATCAGCAATATTATGGCAAAAATCGGTTCAAAAACCGATTTGAGTTCATTGCAGGGCATTGATACTGAACTGCTTGATCAGTATGTTGCACGGGCTTCCGCTCGTTTGGCATGGCTTCGTGCCGGAAGTGAGATCGAGATGAAATCGGTCTATAAAGAAAAAGCCGCTGACTTTTTCAAAAGTTACATGCAGATAAAAGAGTGTCTTGATGAATATTTTATCCTTTGCGGTGCAGTGAGCAGCACTTCTGCAGCTCTGCCGTCTTTGGATACGATGAATGTTCATTCCGTGCAGGAATTTATTAAAAATGCCCCCGCCGCCGAACTTGCTTCTGACCGTGTGCTTGATATAAACAAATGGCTCAATCCTCTTTATCAGGCACAGTTGACGGATTTTGTCAGGCGTGCTTATGATGCAGGTGCAATTGCTTCCGAAGGCAAACTTTCATATCAGGAATATCAGCAGATAGGGGCAAATTTTGCCGCAAGAATGCAGTGGAACGCCACCGGAGAGGATGATAAATTTACCGGAATGTCGATAGAGGAACTCGAAGCGGAACTTTGTGAAGAAAAAATCAGCAAACTGCGTGAACTTATCAAACATGACCTCTCGGTTGCAACAGAGATAAATGCAGTTCAAATGCTGCGGAAACTTGCACTTTATCAGCAGAATATGCTTCGTTTTGTCAATAATTTTGTTTCTCTTTCCGAACTTTTCAATCCTGCCTCTTTCAGCATGGTCCAGCCGGGTTATCTCATCATGGACGGCAGACATTTTTCACTCCGAGTATGTGTTACAAATCTCGCTGAACACAAGAAAATAATCCAGAGAAGCAATATTTGCGTCATGTATCTCAACCTTGAAACTCTGATCGGTACTGTAACTAAAAAAATGACCGTTGCAGTTGCCATCACATCAGGAACAATGCGCAATATTTTTATCGGTAAGTGCGGTATTTTTTATGCCGGGGACGGTACTGAATATGATGCCAAAGTCATTGATTTGATTCAACAGCCGGTTTCGTTTATGGAAGCACTGCTGCAGCCGTTTTATTCATTCGGTGCATTTATCGGCAAGCAGGCGGATAAATTTTTCTCCACCCGCTCCAAAGACGTGGAGGCAAGCCTCAACAAACAGGTTGATACCGCCGCCAAAGGCAAGGGTGACATCATCGATCCCAAAGCCATTCAGCAAACGCCGGCAATCAGCGGTTCAATGCTTTTGATGGGAGGCGGCGTCGGTCTGGCAGCTCTCGGTTCATCTGTGGCATTTATCGCCAATTCGATCCAGTCAGTGCCGTTCTGGAAGATTGCCGCAGTCCTTTTCGGTATTATTTTCACCATCAGTGCCCCGATGATGCTGGTATCTATCGTAAAATTGCGCAACCGCCGCATCTCGGACTTTTTTGCCGCCGGAGGCTGGGCTGTCAATTTGAGTATCCGCCTGTCTCGCAAAATGGGGGCTCTTTTCACCCGTAAACTCAAAATTCCATTCGGTGCAACTCTCGGCGGTGATATCGTCGATATTATGAACGCCGAAATCAAATTAAAAAACAAAAATAAAAAATAATCATTTGTTTTTTTGCTGCGCTCTGTTTATGATAAAGGCAGTGGAAAAAGACCTTCCCTCAAAAGGTCTTTTCAACCACCTCAACAGCCGCCTTTGTCGTGGACGGAGCGTTTGTTTTTGCGGATGAATATTGTCTGACCTCAAACTGATAAAAAATCAAAAAATTTTCATTTTTTCATTTGATTTTTTTGAAAAATGATATATCTTGATGCACAATATAATGTGGTTTTGCTCAAAAAAATACACAATATATGGTAAAAAGTTTGTAAATCATTTATTTTCAACATTATACAATTTTTTAACCGTCGAAATGACATGAAAGGGGTCAAAATGTATTCGATATCCGAGGATATTTGGGCTCGCAAGTACCGCTATCAGGGCAGCGAGGAAGAGGGCATTCCTGCCGATGAAAACATTGAAGCAACCATGAAGCGTGTTGCCAAAGCTGTTGCATCAAGCGAAAGCAAAAAAGTTTTCTATCAGAAAAAATTTGAGGAAATCCTCTGCAATCTGGAATTTATTCCCGGCGGCCGTATCGTCGCCAATGCAGGAACCAAACGCAGTGAAGTTACCATGTTCAACTGCTATGTCATGAACAAAATCAAAGACTCTATCGAAGGTATTTTCGATACAGTTAAAGATTCTGCCATGACTCAGAAACAGGGCGGTGGCGTCGGTTTCGACTTTTCCACCATCCGTCCCAAAGGCTGCAATATCCGCGGCTGTGAAGCACAATCCTCCGGTCCCATCAGTTTTATGCAGGTACTTGATTCTACCTGCCGTACCATTATGAGCGCAGGTCAGCGCCGTGGCGCACAGATGGGTGTCATGCGTTGCGATCATCCTGATATTGAAGAATTTATCGCTGCCAAACGCAACAACAGCCAGCTTCAGATGTTCAATCTTTCCGTTGCTATTACCGAAGATTTTATCAAGGCTGTTCAGAATGATGCAGACTGGGATCTCAAATTTGACGGTCAGGTAATGAAAACTGTCAAAGCCAAACATCTCTGGGATACCATTATGCGTTCGACTTATGATTATGCCGAACCCGGTTTTATCCTTATTGACCGTATCAATCAGATGAACAATCTGTATTACTGCGAAGAAATCTGTGCCACCAATCCCTGCGGTGAACAGCCGCTTCCTCCCTACGGTGCATGTCTGCTCGGCTCTGTCAATCTGACAAAATTCGTCAAAAATCCCTTTACTCCCGAAGCTGAATTCAATTTTGAACGCATTGATGAAGTTGTTCCGCTGGCAGTCCGCATGCTTGACAACGTTATCAATCAGAGCAATTATCCTCTGCCCCAGCAGCGCAAGGAAGCTATGTCAAAACGCCGCATGGGTATCGGCATCACCGGTCTTGCAGACGCTTTTATCTTTATGGGTGTCAAGTACGGTTCTGCAGAATCCGTTGAACTCGCAGGTAAAATCATGGAACGCATCACCTGTGCCGCTTATCGTGCAAGTATTGATCTCGCACAGGAAAAAGGTGCATTTGAAATGCTCGACAAAGCCAAATACTGCGCAGGGAAATTTGTTCAATCTCTGCCGCAGGATATTCGTGACGGCATCATGAAATACGGTATTCGCAACTCTCACTTGACTTCGATTGCTCCCACCGGAACCATCAGTTTGCTTGCCGGCAACGTTTCAAGCGGTTTGGAACCTGTTTTCGCATTCAGCTACACCCGCAAGATCCGCAACACCGATGAAAATGACGTTACCGAAGTCCGCATCGATGATGCCGCTTACCGCAAGTATTGCGAATTTGTCGGCAAAGAAAAAGTCGATCCCAAAGATCTGCCCGATTACTTTGTCCATTCCGGTACAGTTTCTCCCGTCGAACACCTTGAAATTCAGGCAAAACTGCAGCAGTATGTCGACAGTTCAATCTCCAAAACAATCAACGTCCCCGGCGATTATCCGTTTGAAGATTTCAAAAATATCTA
>JAZRBX010000216.1:0-9541 GCA_045635285.1 Victivallaceae bacterium | reverse complement strand
TAGCCCAATGTTCCGGGGTTGCCGCCGTAAATTTGAACAGCAGTAGCGTTGATGCGTTTGGGAAGAATGATCTCAAATTCGCACTTTTCCGGCAAAAGAACAAATTCATTTACAATCCCGTCAGTGATTTTCTGTGCGTTTGCGGCAGAAACTTTGGGGATGTCGGCGACTTTTGCACCTTTAAGACCGTTTTCACGGCAGACGATTTTGCCCTGCTTGCGGAAAAAGCGGAAATTCTCAATGGCGCAGGTATTGTCCTGCGGCATTTGCGGAGAGAGCATAAACTCATCCATATCGGGATAAAAAACACTCGGAGTCTGATACGAACCCTGACCTTTGACGGAAACGGTAATGACCTGTGCGTTGGAATTTACAGTTGCACTTACGGTATATTTTTTGTTGGGTTCAAGTTTGAATCCGGTGTTTTCATAGCCGCCGGTCCTGCGGTTCATGACCATAAGTCTGCCGAGCTGATCGCAGAAAACAAGTGAATTATACTGCTCTTTTGAGTTTCTGAAACCGCAGCACATGGAGGAAATATTCTGCAAACGGGTAATATCGAAGGAGTAACCGTAATCTTCATCCTCCGTCAGAGGAGAAGCAAGTTTAACTCTGTGCTGCCAGCCGCCGCGGCGGATGATGAGAGCAGTTTTGCCGTCGGGGCGTTTTTCAAGAACAAATTTCTGCGGGTGCAGAAAATATCCCGCGTCACCGACATAAGTATTGCTGTCGCCGAAATCGGTAACAAATTCTTTGGAAAAAGGAACTATTGTTGTTCTGCGGAAAAAATTGAAATCTTCAACGGCACAGAGATTATCGACCGGAAGCTGTGCGGAAAAAGTAATTCTTTCAAGTTTATCAATGAATTTATACGGAACCACATAAACTCTTTTGCCGTCAAGATAAACAGAAGTTGTTTTGCCTGAAGCACTTACTTTAGTTGCGATATTATACTTTCTGCCTGCTTCAAGAACTTTGCCGGTAAAGGCATATTTTTCAGTTGCAGGGTCCATGATCATAAGTCTGCCGCTTGAATCGACGGAGGTCAAAGCGGCAAACTTCTGATATTTGACATTATGGACGGAAACACACATAGCAGAGTTGCTTGCGAAACGGGTCAGATTGAAAGAAAAGCCGAAATCTTCATTTTCCCCGATCGCATGAGTCAGCTGAACGCACGGCATCCATGCACCGCGGCGGATGATGAGAGCAGTTTTGCCGTCGGGGCGTTTTTCGATACGAAGTTTATTCAAACTTGTGAAATATCCTGCTTTGCCGCTCAAAGTTGCCTTATCGGCAAAATCAGTTTGTATTTCTGTCGTATCAAAAGCGCACATCATTGAGGCAGCGAACAAAAAAATTAATAAAAAAAGGTTTTTTTTCATATTGTTGTCCTTTTGTATAATATGTTTAAAACTAATTACTTGCAATTTTTTAAAAGTTCAAAAAATCGTTTGAAAACCTTATCGCGGACAATGTGCTGAACTACAACCATTTCATGCCGTCCGAGACTGCTGCCGTAATAGCCGTCATCGCAAATGCGGGGGGCAGGCACGATTTCAGATGTAAAGGTTTTGTCCAAAGTACAATACGCAACCGTTGAAATATCCCAAATCACACGGCTTTCATTGTTTTCACCGAGAGCATCGTATGTACGCTGTGCCAGAAATTTTCCGATTTTGCCGCACGGTTCACAATAGCGTGCGATCTCGCTTCGGCTCAAATTCAGAAGTTCCGCCACAAAACGGCAGGGTATCTGGATAAACGGCACACCGGAATCAAAAATCACTTGAACTGCCGGCACATCCTGAATATAATTGAATTCACGGACATCCCTCCAATGGAAAGGATGACCGCCAAGCCAGATAACTGTTATTTTTTTGACCAGAGTCGGATCGAGAAGCAGTGCGGAAGCAACATTGGTGATCGCCCCGATAGCCAATACATACAGCTGTTCGCCGTTTGAGGCACATTCATTTGCAAGCTTGATGAGATTGTATGCGGCATCGGATTTTACCGGAGTATTGCGGTCGGGGAGATAAGTTTCTGAACCGCGGAAAGCAAGATTTCTGTCCTCGCCGAGCAAATCAAGCAGTCGATGGAGTTCTTCATAGCTTTTCTGCATTCCGTCACCGGGGCCGCTGGAAAGTGAATTGGTAAAAGGTGCGGCATGAAAAGCAAGAACTTCCATGCGTTCTTTTTCCAGCAGCGCACAAGTTACGGCATACTGGTCATCAATTTCATTGAATGTATCAGTATCCATGACAACTTTGATTTTTCCCTGCGGCAGAATAAGTTTCTGACGGCGTTCTTCCGCAGTCATATCGGGGAAATTAACAATACCTGAAAGCATTTTCAACTCCATGAAAAAAAGTTATAATTGTTACAGTATATTTTATATACGTTATAATAAAGTATTATAGCATTGCATCTGTCTTTTTGCAAATAAAGTTTTTGATAAATGCAATAAAAAAATTCCCCGTTTCAGAACATAGTCAGTCTGCAAAAAAACTTTCCGATTTGATACGATATTTTGTATTTTTACGACTTTAAGATACAAAGAAGATTTTCAGATACAAAAAAAACAATTTTTTAGAATTCAGCAATCTTGCTTTTTATATATCCTCATTATATATTACAACAGAACTAATTTTGAAAAAAAGTTCTGTTTTTATATATAAATTTCATATTTTTATATAAAATCAGGCAAAAAAACTAAAAAAAGTACATCTCAAAGGGTTGCTTTTCATGAAAAAGAGTATATAATCTGAATTAGGGTGCGATAATATTTATTATCGGAAGCAAAGTAAAGGATAAGGAATTTAATGATTTCAGAGAGTTCAGAAATTTGTTTCTTAGCGTAAATCGTTAATTTTTTCAAACTCTTTGATTGCTTTAAACTCCATATAATAAAATAAAATCAACTCTTAACCAAAAGGAGAAAGCTATGCAAAACAACCTCAAACAAGTGCCGATAATAAATATTATCGGAAGCAAATTCACTCTTATTGAATTGCTCGTCGTCATCGCCATCATCGCCATTCTTGCAGGTATGCTGCTGCCCGCCCTCGGCAAAGCCCGTGAACGCGCCCGCACTTCCACATGCGTCAGCAACCTCAAACAATGTATGACGGCACAATTAATGTATGCCGATGACAATGCAGGTTTGATCGTTCGCAACGGCGAAAATATCAGCCGCCCCAATATCGTTGCCAATTTTAAGGGTGACAGTTGGGCGGCAGTTCTGACTGACAACGGTTATGCAACTTTCCTTGCAAAAACTTTTTACTGTCCGACCACTATTACTACTGAAGAGGTCTCCGGATGGGAATTTGATTATAGTGATGGTAATGGTTTCCGCCGTACTTACGGTATGTGGGTTTCTCAACCAAATCGTGCCGACCTTGAATTTTATTCCGCAAGAATCAGTGTTACATCCAATACTCCTGCCCACATGGGTATTGACTGTTATATCGCCACTCATAAAATTCTTAACCCCAGCGACCTTATAACTATTCAGGACAGCGGAGCTCCCGGTTCCCCGCACTATGGAATAGCACACCTGATTCATAAATGGGGAGAGGCTGCTTTGGCCCGTCATGGTAAAAATGTTAATGTTGCATTTTCTGACGGCCATGTCGAATCCGCTACTCCGCTGGAAATTGCCACCAAACACAAAAAAGGCAATGCCGGTACAGAAAAAGATTATATCGACGAAGTCTATTATTGCAATACTCTCGTCGATGGAGCTTGGAAAGTTACAGGCTGGCAATAATTTTATAATTTCAAAAACTCCCTCACTCATTGGGGGAGTTTATTTTATCACCCAATAAACCTTTCCCCTTAAAAAATTTTCTGCATTTGTTTCTTTCACACAAGCATTGATTCAAATAGCGGAGGGGGGTGTATTATTTAAAAAAAGGAGATTTCTATGAACAGAAAATTCGGATTAACCCTGCTTGCAGCGGCAATAATCCCGCAAATTTTTGCCGTGAACATTGTCAATATCAATGCCAACGGCAAAAATAAACATAAACTTATTGACGGAATCACCACAGATGCATCAATGTGGTCAGCAACAGGTGAAAAACAGACAATAGATTTTGAATTTGCAAAACCGGAGAACATCGCACGCATCCGTATTTACCCCGGGGCTCGTGTTTTTGCCGCACTGCCCAGCACAGAAGCAGGTCCGAGAGATATTATTGTCTGGGGCAAAAAAAATGGAAAATTCGTAAAACTTATTGATAAAGTTGCAACTCTCCCCCGTGACCCGCAAAAAGGTAATGAGTTTTTCTGCGATATCGATGTATCCGGCGATAATGTTTCCGCTGTCCGTCTGGAAATCCTGAACAGTCAAGACAGAGGTTTCCGTGTAAGTTCTCCCGAAAAAGCCGTCGCAGGTCCGGAAAAGCGTGATGTAAACATTCGCGAAGTAAAATTCTTTTCCGCCGCAGACGTCGATGCCGAAAAAGCCGCAATTCATGCCAAATTTTCACATGCGGTCAACCTCCTGAAAAAATATGATGATTTCATGGCTTCAAATTCCGATGTCAGCAGAGTTGTCAAAGAGTTCTATGGTCGCCGCTTTGAAGAACTCCGTAAGGATTTGGCAAAAGGAATCAACTCGGAAAAAATCATCAAAGATACTGAATATCTTACAAAACAGGTTGTCCCTTATATGTCGCTCATAAATAATTACAAAGGTGACAATCCTGCATTTACTGTCAAAATAACCAACTCCATACTCCCCGGCACCCCTATTGAATTTCCCATACACTTCGGTATTTTTGAAAAACTTACCGGACAAAAAATTTCCGGGTACAATGTACGGGTCGAAGCCGTTGTCAGAGGTAAATATATCCAGATACGCAGCAGGCTTGACTCCCTGACTCCCAATCGCGGAAAACTTTACTGGAACGCAGTCAAAGATGCCTCCGAATATCTCGTTATCCTCAATCCCCCAACCGTCGGAGAAACTCCGCTGATGAAATCTGTCATCGGCAACGGCGATCAGCTCATGGTCGACCTCGTTGCCAAAGGCGCTATGTCATGGCGTACATGGAATATCCGTCCGGCTGATATTTTTAATGAAGGCAAAGATGCTTTCATTACCGGCATGTGGACAGACTATGCCCATATTTACCGCAATATAGGAACGAAAGAAAAACCCGCTTTCCACGGCGGTGCGTACTATTATGCGCTTGACCCGTACGATCAGAAAATCGGAACAACAAATCACCACGGTCTGGCTTTTTCTCTGGTTGAAGCTGCTGATCTTTCAGGTGACGGAAAACTTGATATAGTTCTCTCTCGCTCTTACAACAACACACCGATTTTTGCAGAAAATATTTCTCCGGATTCCAACAGTCTGGATTTTAATCACCCGGTGGAAATAAGCACTCTGCCCGGCGGATACCGTTACAGTTATGGAGATTTGAACGGAGATAAAATCGCTGATGCCGTAGGTATCAGTATAAATCTGCAAACCGGAAAAATCATCCTCTGTTTCGCCAAAGGTATGGGACTTGACAATGCAGGCGTTCCGGTTTTCGGCAAATTTCAGGATATAAGTCTGGCACTGCCCGATTCAAAAGAGACCCGCCGTTCTATATTTGGAATCTTCCCCTCCGTATATGTTACAGATTTGAATAATGACAAATTGCCTGACCTCGGATTTGCTATCCCCCCGAATTTTTATGTCAGTTTCAATGAAGGCACTGCCGACAACTTCAAATTTGCAAAAACACAACAGGTAAAACACGAAAACGGCAAACCTGTTCAGGATACAGACTATAACTTCCCGAATGTCGGCTGGTTCGATGTAAACGGAGATAATATCAAAGATTTCTTCACTCGCGAAACTCATTGGTCATATATTTCAAAAGGTAATGTTTCAACCGTTTCCGATACAAAAACCAATAACGCCTGGATGGAGAAACAACTGCCTTTGGATGATTATTATTTTGCTCTCGCAAATTTCGTCATAGACGATTTTGACAATGACGGCAAACTTGAATTCTGCCAGCAGACTTTCCACAACACCATGCACATTTTCCGTTACAAAGACGGTATGTTTGTCAAAGACAAAGTTTTCCCCTTTGACAAATATCAGTTCCAGCGTTTCGGCTGTCCCGACCCCACAGAATATTCAGGCTCTTACAGTCAGATCACCATGAGCGATTTTGACGGCGACGGATTGAAAGATGTACTGGTCAACAATGAACACAACTGGCGTTTCGGTTATTACTCACTTTACCTCAACAACGGCAAATGTGATTTGAATCCTGAAATTCAGGTCGCTCCGAAAATCACCGACAGCCACTTGAAGCTGATTGACTCACCTAACGGCAAAGCTCTGACCGTCAATCCCGATACGATTCTGGATTATCTCTCCTTTGAATGTCAGAAGCTTGTAAATGAAAATGCCGGTGCCATAGAGTTTACTTTCGCCGCAGACAGCAATGATATTCCCAAACTCGGCAGAACCTTTTTCAGCAGCTGGTTCTGGAATAATAAAGAATACTCCAATACACAGCTTTATGATATCTACCGCACCGCCGGAAATATGGAGAATTTTCTTGCAAAAATCGCACCGTTTGCGCTGCTGCAAATGCCTGACGGCAAAATACGCTGTCAGCTCGGCAAATCTTTCTGCGAAAGCGCCCCCGTTTCTCTGAAAAAAGGCGAATATCATAAATTTGAAGTCAAATGGAATAAAAATAATGTCAAGATTTTAATGGACGGCAAAGTCATTGCTTCAAGTAATGCACAAGTTCCAGCCTTCGCTGAAAGACTGCACCTCGGCTCAATGGTTTGGATGGCAGTTCAGTACGCCCGTGAATATCCGTCCCGCAGAAATGATCATCCTGTTGATTTCTCAACTCCCGCTTGCGGATATTTTGAAAATTTCAAGCTTTTCAACTCTGACGGCAGCGAAAGTCTGATTCTCGATTTTGAAAACAATTTCGGTATTCTCAAAAATCGTGCAGTCCCTGTCTACCGTTGTGCCCCGGCTGTTATTGATAATTTCAAAGACGGCAAACCCGCATTGATCGTACAATGCGATGATATGTACCGTACCGAAATTCCGGGAAATCCGCAAGCAAGACTTTATATAATTCCATTTACACGAATCAAAGGACAAGCTCCGGTATTTGAGGAAGCAATACCGCTGTCTTTGACCAATGGCAAACCGTTTATTGCCAACAGCCGCAATGTCATCTGCGTTTACGACTGGGACAAAGACGGTGACCTTGATATCGTTTTTTCCACTGAACATAACGACAACGAAAAACATAACGACGGCGTTGAACTCTTTACCAATGACGGCAAATGGAACTTCACCCGTGCCAATGATCCGACATTCATAAAACTCAACGAAATGCTGGATGCTCACCACGATGTCAAATTCCAATTCGTCAATCTCACAGGAAGTGAAGACCCCGATATGGTGGTTCAGACAGACCCCGGTATCAGAGTTTACAGCCGCAACTATATGACAGAAGATGCTCCAATAGTTGCCGCAGGAGTTGTCAGCGGCAGAAAAGATGATGCCTATTATGATATTGAATTCAATTCCGCAAACAACAAAATGCCGAACTCTGTCGGTTTTACATCTCAAGGTTATCGCACAGATGATCCGAAACTTGCAGGATATGCAGGAATCAGCGAAGTTGACGGCAAAAAAGTTCTCGTGCTTGATCACACTTCAACTGTTGAACAATGGAATAATTACAGATATTCCGCTCCGGATGCGGAATGGAAAAGTTTGACCATGGAAGTAAAATTCCGCCTGATCGGAGATACTGACAAAAAACAATTCAATATCAGTGCCATTTTCAAAGATGTGACACGAGCCAACAAAAATTCTTTCATAACCGTCGAATGGAGCAAAAATCTGCTGTATGTTGCAGGAAATAATTACAATGTAACATGCGGTAATAAATTCCGTACTTTCCGCATAATTATTGATCGCGCAAAAAATCTCTATACCGTCTATGATATGGACAACGGCGGTAAAGAGGCGGGATCTTTTGTACTGATGACCGGTTCACCGGCGCATAAACCATGTGCCGTCAGTTTCGGGGACGGAAGCAGCGGCATTGAGGGAAAAGTTGGACTTGAATATCTGGAAGTTGCATTTGACAGAACCTATTATCCGAAACTTATAAAATAATAAAATAAGGATAAAAGGTTTTCCATCCGCCGCCCCTGAATACGGCGGCGGAATTTTCTTACAACTAAAAGATACAAAAAATATTTTCAGATACAAAAAAAACTATTTTTTCGTATTCAATAATCTTGTTTTTCTTTAATACAGATATACATTATATTACAGATTTCTCAAAATGGAAAGGATTTTTTTTATGAAACAGGCAAATTTCACTGATCAGGAGAGAGAATTCATTATATCAATGATCCCGCAATGGGAAAAAATCCTCCTCGATAACTGCGGAGAATTCCGTCAGTATCCCGATGTGCCGCTCCTGCGTGCAGGCGCACAATACCCCGGTATCTGGATGGAACACAATCAGGATAACCTCTTTTTGATTGATTACGCCCCGGAAAGTGCATGGGCTTCACAGGATGTCTTTATGAAATATCAGCGTGAAGACGGACTTTTTCCTTTCGCTCTGCCGATAAATTATTATGTGGAAAAAACTTTTTTCCACCCCTATGAAGCATGTTACTGGCATGTTCAGTCAATTTATCCCTTTGTCCGTTGTGCCGCGGAAATCGCCCGCCGCACCAACCGCCCCATGTCAGATTTTGAACGCATTTATGAAGCAGCCGTCAAATATGACAACTGGTTCAGCAAATACCGCGACCATTTGAATTGCGGCTTGGCGGAAATGTTCTGCGAATACGATACAGGCCATGACAACGATCCACGCGTAACCGATGACGGCATCCCACATTCATGCCCCGGCAATGATTCAAATAATATGCCCGATCTCGAAATCATGCCTATCCTGTCCGTTGACCTCTCTGCCATGCGTTACGGCGCACGCACAGGACTTGCAGAACTTGCAGAATTTCTCGGCAAAAATGATGAAGCCGCAGAATGGCGCAAAAAAGCAGAAGAAACCCGTGCTGCAATTAAAAAATATCTCTATGATCCCGAAGACCAATTCTATTATGACCGTGATACAAGAGGTTTCCGCAAATACCGCACCGAACATGTAACCAGACTTTTCCTTAACCATGTTCTTACACAGGAAGAATTTGATGAAGTTTACAACCGCTACTTCTCAGTTGAGGGCAAAGAATTTTCGCCCGCATTCCCGCTTCCCGCTGTTTCAGTGGATGACCCGCATTTTGTCAAAGCATGTCCGAATAACTCCTGGGGAAGCAATGCACAGGGCTTGACTGCATTGCGTGCAATTTTCTGGATGGATCACTATAACCGTTCCGAAGATCTGAATGCAGTTTTGAGCCATTGGCTCAAAGCATTCTGCCGCTCATCTGAACTCGGATGTCGTCAGGAAGTCAATCCGTTCACCGGTAAATTTGTTGACGGCGGCGGCAAAAATTATAC
>JAZRBX010000215.1:0-2521 GCA_045635285.1 Victivallaceae bacterium | reverse complement strand
AGTAATTTTTCAAATACGCTTTTTAGAAATAAAAAGCGTATTTTTTTTATGCCCTGTTTCTGTTACGGGAATAGGAATAAAGATTAAAAAAATTTAAAAAGAGGGAGATGTCAATACGACAGCATATAAAAAAGAGTTTGCTCTCCCCCAAAGGCGGCGAAATCCGGCGGAAGATTTGTTTCATAATTTTTCAGAGTTCCACCCGTTGGTAAGAGCGCGTTATTTTTTCAGATGAAAAATTCAAGGATGAAGACGGTCAGACAGCAGAGAATGGCAACTGCAAAAAGTCCGGCTTTCGCCCATGCAGCAGCAATGCCGAGCACCATCGCCGCCGCTCCCGTCCACGGAGATTCGGTGGTATGAATTATAGCGGGAAAGGTCATCACCGCCAAAGTCGCATACGGTACATAATAGAGAAATGAACGGATGAAACGGTTTTTGATTTGTTTGCGGATAAGGGTCAGCGGCAGAATCCTTATTGCCAATGTGACCGCACTCATGATCATAATATAAATATAGATATTATTTTTCATCGGCATTCTCCTCCTCTTTTATCGGAAAAAAGATTGCCGCAAGCACGGATAGAGCGACAGTAAGTATCATTATTCTTGTGCCTTCGGATAATTTTTCAAGACAGGGCAGTACGGACGCCGCATAACTTGTTGCAAATCCGGATATTACGAGCCAGCGGATGATTTTATTTTCTTTGGCAGGCGGAATGATGATTGCGATAAACATGCCGAAAAGTGCAACGCCGAGAGCTGAAACTATCCGTTCAGGAAGTATGTTTCCTGCAAGAACCCCGCAAAGTGTACCTATTGCCCATCCGGGGACAGCAGGGAGCATCGCACCATAAAAATATTTCGGTTCAACATCGCCTTTACGGGCGATGGTTATGCCGAAAAGTTCATCTGTTACATCGTAGCCTATAAGCACTCTGTGATACCACGGAGTTGACGGAGAAAATCTTTGGCTCAAAGCACAGCTCATAAGCAGATAGCGGGCATTGGCAATGAGAATCATTATTGCCATTTGCCAATAAGGGGAGTTTTCACTGATGACTTTGAAGCCGGCGTATTCGCCTGCGGAAGCGTTGTTGAGCAAACTTGCAAGGAATCCCTGAAATGCGTCAAGTCCCGCCTCCCGCGCAGTAAAACCGAGAGAAAATGCTACTGCAAAATATCCGAGCCCGATAGGAATACCGTCACGGACACCTTCGCAGAAACTCCGTTCTTTTATGAACAAAAAACGGAAAAAAGTTTTGATTTTTCCCATAAATTTGTTCATGATTTATGCTTGTTCGTTATTTTCTTTTTTGAAGAACCGGCGTTGTTTCTGGACGTTGCGGAATTCGGTACAGCGGAGTTTGACATTTTTTTCGCCGAGCATTGATTGCAGTTCTTTAAGAAGTTCAAAGGTCATTCTGACTTTGCAATCGGTATCGATGAAAGCGTAATATTGGTCATTGGTTGTGCAGCATATCGTGATTTGTGTTTCGCCGGGCACAGTTGCAAGTTTGTCATGGAGCTGCTGCAATAATCCGGGTGCAAGTTCATTTTCATTGACGAAAAGGAACGCATTTGTAACTTCGGAAGGCAGAGAACTTTTGAGTTCAGCGACACTGTCGACGATGATTCTCGGCCGTTCACCCTCCTCTTTGCGGCTCAAAGTTCCGGTAACAAGCAGCGGCAAACCGGCAGTAATAGTCAGATTGGCGGAAGACATTGAGTTGAGAGCTCTTTCATAGAGCATACATTCAACGGTTGTATCGAGATCTTCCAGCATGAGGATGCCGAAAGGTTTGCCTGCTTTGCTGAATTTTTGAGTATATGAACTGACCATACCGCACAATCTTACCTGTGTATCATTTTCAAATTCAGTCAGATTGTGGAGTTTGGGGGCTGCCGCGGCATTGATAATGGGCGTAAACTGACTCATCGGATGACCTGTAACATAGAAACCGAGCAGTTCTTTTTCGCTTTTGAGAATGTCATCCATATCAAATTCGGGAATGTCGGGAATGGGGATGTTGCATCCGTTGTCAACTTTGCCGTCATCACCGCCGAGAATATCAAAAAGTGATGCCTGTCCTGCGGCAATATCTTTGGCTTTGGAGGCGGAAAAACGCATCATATCTTCGGAAATAGCCAATACTTGTGAGCGGCGCAGACCGAGAGAGTCAAATGCTCCCGCTTTGGCAAGGTGTTCGATCATGCGGCTGTTGAGTGCATCATAACAGCGTTCGCAGAAGTCCTGAAATGATTTGAATTTGCCGCCTTTTTCACGGGCTTCGATTATTTTGCCGGAAGCGGCTTCGCCGACCCCCTTGATTGCGCCGAGTCCGAAGCGGATGGAACCGTTGTCAGTACCGAATTGGATTTCGCTGAAATTGACATCGGGAGGCAGGATATTTATATCCATTTCTTTGCATGCGTTGATCAAAAATGCGATTTTTTCCGCATCGGAAAGTTCACCGGTGAGTACTGCCGCCATAAATTCAACGGGGTAGTTTGCTTTGAGC
>JAZRBX010000214.1:0-5649 GCA_045635285.1 Victivallaceae bacterium | reverse complement strand
CATAGTCGGAGCGGCTTTTGCTCCCAATGCTCTGCGTATAGGTCCGTATATGATCGACATGTCGCAGAATAAATATTCCGCTGTTTTGCAGTCACTTTTTGAGGTTTACAACAAGACGCCGGATGGGCTTGATGATTTCCGTAAATCTTTGAGCCGCAGTATTTTTATTCTGCTTGATTTTCTGCTCATGCAGGTGCATAATGTTCCCAAAGCGACTAAAAACCGCTCATTTTTTGAACGGGCGATGTTTTTTATCAATCAGAATTATTGGAATTGTGATTTGAGTATCAGCAATGTCGCTGAATTTGCAGGCTGTTCCACGCAGTATTTGAACCGTATTTTCAAAGAGAAAAATCAGAAAAGTCTGAAAGAGACTTTAATGCAGGTTCGTATGGAGAGAGCGTATGAACTGCTGGTGTCGGGTGAACATTTTGTTTCAGAAGTTGCAGGCATGACCGGCTTCCGCACTCAGTTTTATTTCAGCAATGTTTTCCGCCGCTACTACGGTATTTCTCCGGTCGCCATCCGTGACCGTCAGCAGCAGATCGTTTTTGAAACATAAATCCCGGAGTTCCACCTCGCTTTTATTTTTTTTAAGTTGAGCAGTTAATCTCCTGAAAATCAGTACAACTATCTGCAAGGGGGGATTTTTTATCTTTAAACTTTTTATACTGTCGTAAAAAACAGTTTTTTTATTATATCTTTTTTTAATTATAATTTTATTGCATGGAACATTTTTTTTAGTTTCTATAATTGAAAATGGTTTTTAAAATTACATACGATTTTTATTGTTTTTTTTAATGTCGGTGTTATCATTTATTTATGTCATAAAAAAGACATGAAATTCAACCTCTTAAAAAGAAGGATAAAAATGAAAAAAGTTTCAAAATTCACTTTGATCGAGCTTCTGGTCGTCATTGCAATTATCGCAATTCTCGCCGGTATGCTTCTCCCCGCCCTCGGCAAAGCCCGTGAACGCGCCCGTGCTGCAAACTGTATGTCAAATCAGAAACAGTGTACTACTGCTTTCATGCTTTATGCTGATGACAATCAGGGATATATTTGTACATGGATCAACAAAGCTCTTTATTCTGCCGGAGATAAGTTTGCAAAATGCAATTACTATTGGTCAGGTACTTTGGTCGCCAATGAATATTTGCCGATTGACTCTGTTGCAATGCATTGCCCCTCAATGGGTACTGAATTGAAAATTTACGGAAGCGGAAACGATCAGCGTTATTTTTATACTTATGGTGCTATCTCCAATAATGCAACTTTCGCTCAGTCCGGCAGCCCTGACAGTATCGGACCTTTCTGGACCAAGCATGTTTCTGATTACAGATGCTTGCGTATTGACAAAATGGCAAGACCGTCTGAATTTTTCCTGATTGTTGATACTTCTGATGCTTCTGACCGCTCTCTTGAGTCAGCAGCAGCATCTACTAATGATGGAACTATTACTGCAAGACATGCTGGCAAAATGAATGCTGCTTTTTGCGATGGACATGTCGCAGCTACCGATCCCAGAACTTTTAATGAATGGAGCAAGGACAGCAGCGGTCCTTTCCTGCGTGCTCTCAAATATTACAATCCTGCCACCAATCAGACAATCCAGCTCTGATTTAAGCAAATCTCTCAAAGCTGTACTTCGTAACGGAGTACAGCTTTTTTTGTTCCGGGAGTGTAAAATACTGAAACTTTTTCAAAAATCTCAATTCTCTCAAATTTCTTAAAAACTATTCTTTGTTTTTGTGGAGATTGCGGTAGTGCAGGGGGGCAATATTGTAATATTTTTTGAAATCGTTGGAGAAATAGAATTGATTTTTGTATCCTGACCGTGCGGCTGCAAGTGAAACACTCACCCCCTGTTCAAGCAGAGAGGCGGCAAGTTCAAGCCGTTTTTTGCGGATATATTTTTTGAAAGACATGCCGAATTCATCAGGAAATTTGTGGGTGAGGTAGGAGAGAGAACAGCCGAGTTTTTCTGCTACAATATTCAAGTTCAAGTCGCAATCAAGGTTGTTGTTGATAAATTGTTCCAGACGGGGTGCCCAGGGCTGTCGGGACTGACGGATAAGTTCATTTTCCGAAATGTATTCGCCGAGGTATTTCAGCAGATTGCCGATGTGAGTCATTTCAGCAAGGCAGGTCGATTTCATACCGGAAAGCGGATTGTTTACGTCGGGGAGCTGACCGTAAAAAATACATCCGAGATAGACGCCTTTTTTGTTGTAAAGCGGCACAATTCCTTCCCATAATCCTGCATGACATTGATAGATGTGGACGGATTTATTTTTTTTTGCTTTGATGATATTGAGTTTGTCGCAGTTTATGCAGCGTTCATTGAATTTTTCATCCTGCCGCATCTGCTTGCAGAATAAAGACATATCTTTGATTGTGAAATCGTGCAGTTCTTCTTCATCAATATCAAAAAAAGTTACACGCATGTCCAGAACATGAAACAAAAGTTCCATGATCCTGTTCATCTCATCGGTTTTCAGCATGTATTTTTTCATAATGCTTTAATATAACACAATTTTTGTAAAAAAATAATAAAAAATCGAAAAAAATGCCTGAAATTATATAAAAATTGCTTTTTGTATATTCCTTTTCTGCTTAATTGCATTATAATATACAAAGACAAAAAATTTAACCAAACAAGGAGATATATATGAAAACAACTTTTGCTCTCTTTTTCGGTAATCGCGGCTTCTTTCCCGAAGCATTGATTGCTGCCGCCAGAAATGAACTCGAAACCGCTCTCTCCAAACTTGGCATCGATTCAATCTCCATGCCCGCCGACCGCACCCGCTACGGCGCAGTCGAAACTTCGCAGGAGGGCAGAGCTTATGCCGCATGGCTCGCTGAAAACAAAGGCAAATATGACGGCGTTATCCTCTGTCTGCCTAACTTCGGTGATGAAAACGGTGCTTCCGAAGCATTGCGTGATGCAGGTGTGCCGATTTATATCCTCGCTTATCCCGATGAACTTGACAAAATGGATTTTGAACACCGCCGCGATGCTTTCTGCGGTAAATTTTCTGTCATGGATGTTTTTCTGCAGTACGGCATTCCGTTTACCTCCGGCAGTAAACACGCCATGGCTCCGTTAGATCCTGCTTTCGCAGAAGATATGATCCAGTTTGCGGCGACCTGCCGTGTGGTCAAGCGTATGAAACGCTGCCGCATCGGTGCCATCGGTGCCCGTCCGACACTTTTCAAGACTATCCGTTTCGATGAAGTTACTCTGCAGAAATACGGTATTACCACCGAAGTTTATGACAATTCCGATCTGCTGGTTCAAGTTGAAAGAATCGACAACGATGCTCCTGAACTTTTGAAGAAAATCGAAACATTGCTGAATTATACCGATTTCAGCGGAGTGCCTGCTGATAAAGTCAGAGATCTTGCCAAAGTTTCTCTTGCCATCGACCGGATGATCGAAGAAAATCAGCTTGATGCAGTTGCTTTGCGCTGTTGGAGCGATTTGCAGTTTACTGTCAAAATCGCCCCCTGCGTCATTTTGAGTGAACTTAATGACCGCAACATTGTCGCTGCATGTGAACTTGATGTCGGCAATGCCGTAAGTATGCTTGCTTTGCAGGCGGCTTCACAGCTTCCTGCCGCATGTCTGGACTGGAACAACAATTATCCCGGTGATGATGACGGCTGTATCCTTTTCCATTGCGGTCCTGTCCCGCAGAAACTCATGCGTGAAAAAGGCACTGTTATCGCTCACAAAATGTTTGCCAAAACTCTCGGTGCAAGCTGCAGTTACGGTTGTAATGTCGGTTTCATCAAGCCGATGGACTTCACTTTTGCCTCCACTTTGACCAGAGACGGAAAACTTTGCTTCTATTCAGGCAAAGGTGTTTTTACTGACAAACCGCTCGGCGAAGGATTTTTCGGCTGCGGCGCACACGCTCATATCGAAAATCTGCAGAAAAAACTTCAGCGTATCGGTTACGGCGGCTACCGTCATCATGTCAGTGTTACCGAAGGTATCTGGCAGCAGGGTATTGAAGAAGCATTCAGCCGTTATTTGAATTACGAACAGACATCTTTGGATTGATACGATGAGTTTTCTCGGAATTGACATCGGGTCAAGTCAGGTAAAAGCGACGGTATTTTCCGCAAAAGGAGAATGTCTGGCGGCGGCATACCGCAAATACGCTTATCAAATCCCCGAAGCAAACGCTATGGAACTTGATTCCGATGAAGTTTGTGAAAAAGCATTTGAATGTATTGCAGAATGTGCAGAAGCCGTCAGAAAAATTTCTCCCGTTAGAGGGATCGCATGTTCATCGCAGGGAGAAGCGTTTGCCTGTATCGACAAGGACGGCAAAGCTCTTTGCAATGCGATGATTTCCGGAGATTCCCGTGCGGTCAGATGTATGGAGAATTTTTCGGCTTCATTCGGTGTGGAAAATCTTTACAAAATTACCGGACATACTCCGTCAGGGATGTTTTCGCTTGCGAAAATTTTGTGGATCAAAGAGAATAAACCGCATGTTTTCGACAAAACGGATAAATTTCTCTGCTTTGAGGATCTGCTTTCATTCCGTCTTTGCGGTGAAGCTTTCTGCGGTTATCCGCTGGCGGCGAGGACAATGCTTTTTGACGTGGTAAATCATACTTGGAGCGAGGAAATCTGCAAGGCCGCAGGTGTGAAAACAACTCAATTTGCAACTCCGCTTCCCTGCGGAACTGCCGCCTGCAGAATATCTCATGATGTCGCAGAAAAACTCGGACTTGAAAAAGATGTAATATTTGCAGCTGCAGGTCATGACCAGATAATAGGTGCTTTCGGCTGCGGCGCGCACGAAAAAGGCAGCGTCATGTATGCCGCAGGCAGTGTTGAATGTGCCGTGCCGATGCTCGGAGAAGCATGTTTCTCAAATGAACTTATGCAATCCAATCTTTGTACTTATGATTCGGCAGTTGAGGGAAATTACGCTTCTGTAGGCTATTCGCTGACCGGAAGCAATCTTGTTGAATATTTCATGCGTGAGATAGTCCGTGATCCGGCACAGGATTACGGTAAACTGCTGGACGCGATGCCGGATGAAATTTCCGGACTTTTTGTGCTTCCTTATTTCACTCCGTCAGGCACTCCGTATTTTGATGCGGAAACTCCCGGCTGTGTTTACGGCTGGCGTTTCGGCACATCGAGAGAGGAGCTGCTGAAAGGTCTGCTTGAAGGGATCGCATTTGAGATGCGTTTGAATTTTGATTTCTTCACAAATTCAGGGGTCAAACTGGAAAAACTCATTGCAACCGGCGGCGGTTTCCGCAATTTGAAAGTCGTTCAGCTTCACGCCGACATCCTCAATCTGCCGATAAACCTCTGCGACGAGAAAGAGGCAGGATGCCGCGGCGCCGCCATGCTCGCACAGAAATCTGTCGAAGGCAGAATAACCATTCCGACTCCGGCAATCACAGGCTCAGTTGCCCCTGATAAAAATAAAGCCGCTCAATATGAAAATAAATTTGAACAATGGAAAAAATTTTCCAATAACATAAGGAACTTGAAATTATGGCAATCGTAAGTTTTAAAGAGATGCTTCAGGACGCCACAAACCGCAAATATGCCGTCCCCATGTTCGACATCTCCAACGTAACAATGATGAAAGCGGCTGTCGAAGTCGC
>JAZRBX010000213.1:0-6476 GCA_045635285.1 Victivallaceae bacterium | reverse complement strand
GCCGTCTTTGCTGCGGAATTGATAGAGGATCGTGCCGGTACGGACATAAGCAAGGATATCTCCGTTGCGGAGTTCGACCATAGTGCTTTCATTGGGACCTTCGGGATATTCACCTTTGGGATCTTCCATGATAGTTGCGAGGTAGTTCCAGGTTTTGCCGTCATCTTTTGATTCGATGACGAAGGCACTCAACTTGCCGTTGCCCTCTTCTTTCCGCAAGTATCCGTTGAGAAGCAGACTGCCGCTTTTGGTACGGATAATATCGCGGTGCAGACGGAAAGTTGAACGGAAAGGCAGTTCGATTTGAGTTGTTCTGAAAGAAATTTTTTCGTTGTTGTTGTCGATATGTTTAATACGGATAGTGTGGACATCAGACACGTTGTCATTCCAGCATTCGACCTGATATTTCTGACCGTCGAGGGATTCATAAGCGTTGAAACCGGTAAAACCTTTGCCCTGCTGCCAGGTTTTGCCGTTATCGGGGGAGTACATGGAGTTGCCTCTTTCGCTGATGGTATGAACTCCTTTGGAATGGTGGAGGTAAATTTTGTTATCGGAGAAGCGGTAGGCAAAGCAGAAATTCATGTGTTCATTGGTCGAATTGATCATCACCGTATCAATGGGTTCGACTCTGCCGCCGTTCAAAATGACTGTATTAAACGGATAATCCGCCGCATAAACTCCGGCAAAATACGCAACCGCGGCACAACAAATAACAGTTTTTTTCAAAAAATTCATACTGACTCCTTTCATATTTATATCAGTTTGCGTTTATTTTTATAAAAAATATCCTTCGGGAACGATATTGATCAGTTCATCCGTCAGATAAGAAACTCCGCGTTTTGGCTGTTTTTTGCCGCCGAGGTGAAAATATACGGCAAGTGCCGCTTCGTCAGCCGGATTGATATATTTGACGACTAAACGCTGTTTTTTACCGGTGGCAGTAAAAGAATAAACATCTGAATCTCCGAGCATCCATGAATGAAGTTCATTGCTCCGGCAAATTTCCCTGCCGTCGAGCCAGACTTTCAGATACCCTGTACGCCCCAAATTGAGATAAATCGGTCTTCCTTCGGGAATAATAAATTCACGCACCAAATAACGGCAGCATGAACCGTGCCATTTGCCCATTTGATTTTCACGAATCAAATCATGTTCAGCTTCCAGCTGATACGGTATTTCCTGCGGCAGATCCTGAATTGCCAGTGTTTCTTCATCAAGATACGGGAAATCGAGATATTGATAATTCATATATGAATCAATATTGCACCCGACACTTGCGGGATGTTTGGTTTCGGGGACGAGATAAGGACAGTTTTCGCCGTATTTTTCCACATTGTACATAGTCCAGTACGGACCGTAAACGAGCCACTGACGGGCGCCTGCCAGACCGAATTTTTCCGAAAAAGTCTGTCCGTCAGTGATAAATTCTGCCGTAAAAAGATTTTTGTCAGGCAAAGGCAGAGATGTATCTCTGCGGCGAATTGCAAGTTCCGCTGAAAATTTGCCGCCATACGGCACACAGCATGAAATTTCCGACGGTTCACAAATAATATTTTCAGGGACGGAGATTTTCAAAATTCCGTCAATATCCCTTGCTGCAAAATTTTCAATATCCAATATGACATGTGTTGTTTTTTGAGAGAAAAGCACCGGATTTTCAGGATATTTTGCAGTGATTTCGACAACAGGCTCGATTTTCTGCCGCACTTTGACTTCGGGGGCATTGATTATAGAAACTTTATCATTTCTGCACAATGACATTTCAACGCCGAGCAAAGCCGTTTCATAGCTCAACTGCGTAAGCGGCATATTCTTGTGTTCTATTTCAACTGCACAGAAAAGGTCGGGCGGAAGTTTTTGCCGCCAATCATCAGGAATACAAGCTGTTCCCTGCCATGCGCCGAGAATCGCTCCCAAAGTTGCGGCGGTACAATCTGTATCCCATCCCGAATTTGCACACAAACGCATCGCTTCACGGAAATCCCCCCTGCTCCGCAGATACGCCAGCACCACAATCGCCAGATTGGTAACGGCTTTGGACGCATCACGGTCGCCGAACTGGCGCATCAGCACACGCCATGCACCGGAATAATCCGATATATCATTATGTATCTGCTGAACGGTTTTGACAGTATGAATGACAGGAGAATCCGACGGCAGTACGCTTAACGCACTTTCAATAATTTCCTCCTGCGTGCCGCCGACAAGAGATTTTGCCGTCATTGCAGAGAAAAACATCTCTGCATGCACGCTGTAATTTATATGGTCAAGTTCTCCGTCCTGTTCGGCAAAAGCTGCCGCAAGCTCAACATTGCCGGGACATACCAGCCCCCAGATGTCGCTGCGTATCGGACAGCCTTCGGACTCGCTGAAAAAATCATTCCCCCATCTGCCAGACAGCGGCGGCATTATACCGCGTTGAACATTGTAAAGGAAAAAACCGTATTCGCAAAAGTGATACCAGCAGCGATCCTGCCAGTAATAAACCAAATCTTTCTGCGTCAAATACGGTCCTTTTTCCAGCAAAGCCTCAAACCAGACGATTTGAATATCCATATCGTCATTGGCGGGGATATCATCGGGCCACAGCTTTTCAGACGGCAAATTTTTTAATTCTTTGTGATTTTCCAAAGCGGCCCCGACAGCACCGCCGATACTTTTGCCGAGCCATGCGGCATGTATTCTATCACAATATGAATCAAAATCCAGTTCCGTCTTCATATAAACCCTATTTTTAAACAATTTATGTACAAATCAAAGAGCGTTAAAAAACGCTCTTCAAAATATTACTCCTGTAAAATATTTATAATCATTCTGCGGCAAGTGAAGTATAAGTGCCGCCGGGTTTGTCATAGTAGCCCAACGCACTGGGATAATCATCATCATCAAATGCTTTACGCATCTGCTTGGGAGTCATTACTTCCACATGACCGTCGCTCCAACCGACAGGCTGACGGAGTTCATGAACGAAAACAGTACAGCTGCTATTGCTTGCGGCAGGAGGATACCATTCAAAAGTCTGAATACCGGAGGCACTGATAGTGTCAGACATAAGCATTTTATTGCCTTTAATAGCATAGATATTCAAGTTTGCGGTATTGGCGGTAGCAGAGCCGAGGCCTACACCCCGTGAAATTGCATTACCAAGGTATTTCTGCCATTCAGCAGCATTACGGGGCATACCGTAAATTGCCTGTTCTCCGGTATCTTCTTTATTGGTATCTCCGAGATTAGGCAGATCAGGACAATGGGAAATCTTCAAATTCTTAATATAACCGTACGCAGAAAGTCGCTTGAACCATGTATAATACTCAGGAATCACACCTTTGTCTGAACGCAATGCGATATTGCCTTTGAATGAATCGCAATATATTGTAATTGCAGTCAGACATTCTTTCTTGTTACTGGTACATTTAGTCAAACGGGCTCTGGCACGGGCTTTACCAAGTGCAGGAAGCAGCATACCGGCGAGAATTGCGATAATGGCGATAACCACCAGCAACTCGATCAAAGTGAATTTTGTTGTTTTTTTCATTTTTATTCCTTTTCAGTTTGAAGAGTAAAGTACACTCAATGTATTTGTTACACCTTTTTTAGACAAATCACGATACAGGAAATTGCTGTCGTAACCGTTACTATGCAATTCATTTGCTACCGCCAAAGGTGACATTTCCTCTACATGACCATCGCTCCATCCTATAACGCCGTTATTAATATGCCAGAATGAAGCACAGTTGGAACCACCGAAACTCCACTCAAAACATTCTGCAACACCGTTGCTGGAAGCGTCAGACATAAGCATTTTGTTGTCAGCCAAAACCCAGAGGTTGACAACAGAACAAGTTCCGTTCTGTGTATCAGGCAGAGGAGGAAGAAAAACTCCCTTCTCTCCGAGATATTTTTTCCACTGATTTACATTACGCACAAAACCATATGTATTCTGCATCCCTGAATCACTGGCAATATCAGATTCGACCGACGGACAGTTTGCAATCCTCAAATCATTGATATAACCATTGTCCCACAAACGGCGGAACCATGTTCTCCATGCGGGAGTACCTGTCTCCCCTGAACGGGCATAAAACAAACCGTTATGATCATCGGCATACATTGCAATAGATGTAAGACATTGTTTTTGGTTTGACTGACACAATCCGATCCTTGCACGCTCACGAGCCTTGACCAGCCCCGGCAGCAGGATCCCTGCGAGAATTGCGATAATGGCAATGACCACGAGCAATTCAATAAGAGTGAATTTAAAGATGTTTTTCATTTTTATTCTCCTCTATTAATGTTTAAGATTATATCCGAAATATGAAAGCTCAACTGCTCCGAAAATACTGCTGGAGCCATCTCCGGCAAAAATCAGATTGCCGGTACCTGATTTCGCAGCTTTTCCGCTGTGAAGAGGCTTGCTTTCTCCCTCTTTGTAAAGAGCAAAAGTTCCGTCATTGGCATTGAGTTTAAATCTGAATGCATGGAATCTGCTATCCGCCATGTCGTACGGGATGGGAGTTACCTTGCCGTTATCGAAGAAAATAAGTTTATCTTTGGCACAATCGACATAAGTCATAACGTTATTTTTGCAGCTGCGCAGGATGACACGGAACTGACCGTCTTTGGAAACCATATCACGCAAACGCAGTTCCCAGCCGACTTCAATTTCCGCATACTCAATAGTCTTGTCAATATTTGCGAAAAAGTGAGAGAATTTGTGCGGAGCGTCCTTGCCCCTGAATTCCAAATGCAGCACAGGGTGCGGGCGTTCTGCAATATTTTTAATATCCCAGTATGTACCGTTGGCAACAGTGCGCTCATTCTTTTTCAACAGACAATAGGGCACAAATCCATTTGAATCAGGATACTGATTGGCAAAAGGAGTATAAAAGAACTGATATTTTTTTGCCATGGGATGCATTGAATCATCAAACTTCAGTGCATCATCTTTAACGATTTTGAACTTGGCAGACATGATGCGGCTGAAAGGAGAAGGCTGACGCCATGCACCGAAATCACTTTCATCATAAATCAGAGTAACCTCATTAGGTGCAGTTTCAAGCATCGTTGCATAAGAACTGCCGCAGCTGTCCCAAACTCTGTATGTATGATAATTTTCACCATTACCGGTAAAATCAACCAGAATATCAAGCTTCGGACGGCCGGAAGTAACAACAATAGTTCCATCAGCGAGAACAAGCGCATCAGGAGAAACACCGATGGGAGAAATAACTTTCGGATCGCCCCAGGTTTTGCCGCCGTCAGTTGAACGACGCTGAACAAGACCGGTTTTTCCGGTACGGACATAACCGAGAATATCACCGTTTGCGAGCTGGATCATAACGGCTTCATTTGCACCTTCCTGATAATCTTTCTTGCTGTTATCGAGGAAAGTTGAGAGAAATTCCCAAGTCTGACCGTCATCATGAGAAGCGAAAACATAACATGTATGCTTGGATTCCCCCTCTTTCATACCATAACCATTGATCAGCAAAGTTCCGTCTTTCAAACGCAGAGCATCACGATGCAGATAAACAGAAGCCTTGAAAGGAAGTTTGACCTGCACACTTGAAGTAGTTGCCTTTTGAGTCAGATCTCCGTCAAGAGTTGAAATTAAAAATGTATGAGTATCGGTAACATTTTTATCCCAGCATGAAACATTGCATTTTTTGCCGGCTTTGTTTTCAAAAACATTGAGCATACTGAAAGCGTTAGGCATTTTCTGCCACGTTTTCCCTTTATCAGCGGAATAAATATATTCTGCTCTTTCAGTTACAGTATGCACCCCCTCGGAATGATACATATAAATCAAACCGTCGCTGAACATGTGGGCGAAACAGAAATTCATGTGTTCGTTGGTAGAAGCAATCATATCCAAAGAAACAGGTTCTACTCTGCCGCCGTTGTAAGTCTTTGTGCCAAAAGGATATTCCGCTCCGAAAGCGTAAACAGCCATCCCCGAAAGAAGCACCACCAAAAAAGTTTTTAAATTTTTCATAACTCCTCCTAAAAAAATAACTTTTTATAATACATATATGTAATATGTATAATTAATCTTTTCATATTATAGCAGAATTCTATGAAAAATCAAGTGATTTTTATTGTCAGAAAAAAACAAAATGATAATAAAATACATGCTTTTTCTTGATTTTTTGCCTTTTTTGAACTTATTTTCGATGATAATAAATTATATAAAAATTTTTGCCTTTTTTTATAAGATGGAGATATATCAATCCAAGTATTTCAACCACATTTTGTTACGCTGTCGCGTGATGTTAAACAGCCTGCTGATTACAAACTGTATTTTAAAGTATTTTCTTTTTAATTTCTCTAATTTCCTTAAATTCTTTAATCTCTTTAAAATAAAAAAAATAGGGATTGCTTTTATTAGCAACAATAAGAGTAATCCCTATAAAACTCTACTTTTCCATCCCTGACAAAAATGCAGCACCGTGCTACTCTCCCACCACGCCGAA
>JAZRBX010000212.1:0-5869 GCA_045635285.1 Victivallaceae bacterium | reverse complement strand
GCGTTTTTTGCGTATATTGAGATAATTCATAAACGCCATCAAGCCGCCGAGGATGATGAATGCGCCGGGGGCACTTGACGGCAGGAGAAAATCAGTCGTCCATGCGGTAATGATTTTGACATCAAAAAGCGACCCTGTGCTTAAAAATTCACGGAAAGAACCGATCAAAGTCAATGACAATGTAAAACCAAGCCCCATGCCGATACCGTCAAAAAGTGAACTTGCAGGATTGTTTTTTGATGCAAATGCTTCTGCTCTGCCAAGCACAATGCAGTTGACGACGATCAGCGGGATGAAAATTCCGAGCGAGTTGCAGATCGCCGCAGGTGCGTAGGCTTTCATCAGCATTTCGATAATGGTTACGAAAGCGGCGATGATGACGATATATACAGGGATTCTGATTTTTGCAGGAACGATTTTGCGGATGCAGGAGATCACCAGATTGCTGCATGCGAGTACGAAAGTTGTGGCAATGCCCATGCTTGCTCCGTTCAAAGCGTTGGAGGTTACTGCCAATGTCGGACACATGCCGAGAGTCAGAACGAAAGTCGGATTTTCTTTCCAGATACCGTTTAGCAGATTTTTGAGATATTTATTCATTATTTTACCTCCTGAACTGCACTGTTGAAAAAGGAAGCAAGTTTTTCACAGTTTTGTGTGTAAACTGACAAAACTTTGTAAACTGCTTCCGCGACGGCACGGCTTGAAACAGTTGCTCCTGTAATGTAGGGACAATCGCCGCCGTCTTTGGCAACTTTCCATGCAGGATCGTTCGGAGAGAGTGATTTGCCGCTGTAATAATCCAGAATTTTATTGGGCGGCAGTGCGGAATTATTATCAGATTTTTTAAAAAGAGAACTCAAAGTTTTTTTGATTTTCCGTTCACATACATTGCTTCCGAGTCCCGGAGTTTCGTTGTTTTCGGTAATGACCACGGTGCGTACAGTGCCGTCCGGGTTCAGGCCGACGAGGGTTTTTATGTCGCCGCCGTAACCTTTACTTACTGTCGAAGCGGCGATAGCGACGAGTTTTTTATCGGCAAATGCACCGCAAAAATCAATTTCATCAATTGTGATTGCTGCGGTTCTGTTAAATTCGGGAAGCACGGCTTTTAATGACTGCATGGCGTTTGCGGCATTGGCTTCGGCGATAGGCTGTGCAGTGATTTTGGCGAAAAATGCCAGCAGTACGGCGGCGAGCAGTCCGACAAGTGCAGTGAATATACCGAGAACGAAAGTGTTTTCTGTTTTTTCGAGATTCATTTTACGCTCCTTTCCTGCGGAGAGTGCCGAATGGGCGGCGGATAAAAGCTTTGTCGATGAACGGCACGAGAGCATTCATGAAGAGGATGGCGAAACTGACACCTTCGGGATAGTTACCCCAGATGCGGATTACCGCAGTTATAAGACCGCAGCCGATACCGAAAACAACACTGCCGCGATTAGTTACGGGACTTGTTACCATATCGGTCGCCATGAATATCGCACCCAGCATCAAGCCTCCGGTGAGAATATGAAAAACAGGGGTCGGAGTCAGGGAGGGATAAAAGAAATTGACTATGCCGGTAACTGCAAAAACTGTCCCTACGAAAAATACCGGCACCCGCCAGTTGATAAGCTGCCACAAAATCAGCAGAAAACCGCCGAGAATAAGAGCAGGAACGCATGTCTCTCCGAGTGAGCCGCTGACATTGCCGAGAAAATAATTTTTCCATGCAGTACGGTTGTCAAACTGAAAGAAAATATTGCTTCTGGAAACATCCGCTTCTCTCGGCATGGTGCTTACGATACTGAGCGGAGTGGCACAGGTAATTACATCGGTGTTGTTCTTGCGGTTTGCTGAATTTTGCAGAGATTGCCATTCTTCGGCGGAAAAAAATGTTCTGCAATAATTTTCATTGCGTGAAATATGGTGCTGTGCAGTTTCTTCCATTTGTATTGTCGGCACCCAAATCGTCAACAACCCCGGAAACGCGATGAGCAGACTTACACGGGCGACAACAGCGGGATTGAAAGGATTGTGCCCCAGACCTCCGAAACATTGTTTGCCGAGCCAGATCGCCAGAAAAGAGCCGATCATGCAGACATACCACGGAGTTATCGGGCTTAATCCCATTGCCAGGATGATACCGGTTACCAGCGCACTGCCGTCGGTGATGGTTTCCTTTACTGATTTTTTGGCAATAAGACACCATAATGCTTCGGCAAAAATCGCAAAAAATGCGGTCCAGAGCAGAACTTTCAATGCCTCCATCCCGAAAAAGAATATTCCGGCGGCAATCGCAGGCACAAGTGCGATGATGACTTTGAGCATTATTTTACGGATGCTGTTTTTTGTCTGTATGTGAGGCGACGGACTTACGATAAGTTTATCGCAAGTTGGCATTTTGATTTCCTGTTTTTCCTGTTGATTTCCGTTCATGGTCAAACCTTTATTTTTTTGGCGGTGTCATGCTGCGTATTTCGGCTTTTGCCCGCCGGATGTGCTGAATGAGCGGACGGTGAGCGGGGCAGATGTATGCACAGGCACCGCATTCAATACAATCCATGACATTATTTTTTAATGCGAGATCAAACTTTTCATTTTCGATGACTGAACCGAGATACGACGGATTGATGTTCATCGGACATGCTTTGAGACATCTGCCGCAGCGGATGCATGAAGATGAACTGTATTGCGAAACTTTTGACGGCGGCAGCAGGAGCAGCCCGCCTGAATTTTTCTGTATGGAAGCATCAAGTGAACGCTGGGCAAATCCCATCATCGGACCGCCGAGAATAATTTTGGCAGGTTCTTCGGTGATGCCGTCGGCAAGTTCAAGTACTTTATACAAAGGAGTTCCGATACGCAAACGCCAGTTTCCGGGAGTTTTGACCGCCTCTCCGGTAACAGTCGTAATGCGTTCATAAAGAACTTTGCCTTCACAAACTGCTTCTGCCACGGCGACGGCAGTTGCGACATTCTGGACAACTGCGCCTGTATCCATGGGGAGACCGCCCGGGGGTACTTTGCGTTTGGTTACGGCGTAAATGAGTTGTTTTTCAGCCCCCTGCGGATATTGCACACGCAAAGCAGTTATATTTATGCAGTATGGTTTATTATGTTCAGAGATGGTTTTTATCGCATCTATTTTGTTGAGTTCTATACCGATATGCACATTTTCAATGCCGAGGATACGGGCCATGACGGAAGCGCCGATGAGGACTTTTTCGGGGCATTCGAGCATCAGGCGGTGATCTGCGGTAAGATAAGGTTCACATTCAGCGCCGTTGATGATGAGGTCAGTTATTTTTTTGTCGGGCGGAACGGAGAGTTTTACTGCGGTCGGGAATGCCGCACCGCCCATGCCGACGATCCCGCAATCGGCGATACGCTGTTTAAGTTCTTCAGGTGAAGCACTTTTCCAATCCAGATGGGGATAAGGCTCACAGCTTTCATCAAGCATGTCGCTTTTGAGAATGAGAGTTTCGACAAGCAGCCCCATGCCCCCGGGGCGTTTTTCGATTTTTTCCACGATACCGCTGGTCGGGGAATGAAGACAGCAGGAGACAAAACCGTCTGCTTCGGCAATTTTCTGACCTTTTCTGACGGAATCGCCGCTTTTTACGAGCCATTTCGGGGCTTTGCCGATATTCTGCTGAAGCGGGATATGATAATATTCAAAAAGCGGAGCGGTGCGGATGGGGGCATTTGAAGTCAATGCTTTTCCGTCATTTTCGGGATGAATGCCGCCGCGGAAAGTTTTTGAGTTGAAATCAGGCATTGCAGTCCTCTTTGATAGTGTTGCAGTTCGGGGCGATATGTTCCAAAGCCAAATGTTCTCTGTCGCTCATCAGGCAATGAGTCGGGCATTTGACCGCTTCTGCATCTGCTTCATTTGGCAGTTCTGCGTTGTCATAATTTACAGAAGCGATGAAACCGTTGACGGTGAATTTATCGGGAAAAGTTTTTTCGCATTTGCGGCAACCGAGGCATGGGACCTTGCAGTATTGGCGTTTGACGGGGGCTTTTTCGGGGTTGCTGCAATAGACATGCACTGAAGAATCCGCATTGACAAGTTTAATGAGTTTGCGGGGGCATACCGACGCGCATTTGCCGCAGCCGACGCAGAGATTTTTATGAACTATTGCGAGGCCGTTGACGATTTCTATTGCTCCGAAAGCACAGGCATTGGCACAGCTTCCGAGTCCGAGGCAGCCGTAATTGCATCCTTTGGGACCGCCTGCGATCATATTGGCGGAGCGGCAGTCTTTGATGCCGTTGTAGAGCATGGGGTTAATGGTTTGATTGTTGTCTCCGCCGCATAGAACGACGGCGACTTTGCGGATCGCTTTTTCTGCGCCGATGCCGAGGATTTGAGAAATGGCGTTTATATTTTCCTGTGAAACGGCACTGCATTGAGCGGGAGATACTTCTCCGGAGGCGACGGCTTTTGCAAAATCCGCACAACCTGCCTTGCCGCAGCCGCCGCAATTCGCCCCGGAGAGCAGTTCGATAATGCGGCTTACACGGTCATCGGAGGCAACTTTAAAGATTTTTGCCGCGATCCCGATAAGAATACCGATGATCAATCCGATGCCGCCCATGGCGATACCTGCAATAAGCAAATTTGAATATTCAACAACAAAACTGTTCATAGTCAGCACCTTTCAGCATAACCCCGCAAATCCCATGAAAGCCATGGCAAGAATCCCCGCCGTAATGAGCGCAATGGACATCCCTTTGAAAATTTCCGGGATTTGAGATAATTCCAGACGCTCACGCAGAGAGGCAAAAAGTATCAGGGCGAGAGCAAAGCCGACTCCTGAAAAAAATCCGAAAACAGTTGAGGGAATCACTCCTCTGGCACTTTGGGCATTTAAAGTTGCCACGCCGAGAACCGCACAGTTTGTGGTGATCAGCGGCAGATAGATACCGAGAGCTTTGTAGAGAAAAGGACTGAGTTTTTGAAGCATGATCTCCAAAAGCTGGACCAGCCCTGCAATAACTACGATGAAAAGCAGTATTTGAAGAAAACTCAAATCAATTTCAATGCCTGCAATTTCTTTGACATTCAATATATAATGATAAATGAGAGAGGTGCAGCATGATGCCAGTGTCATAACAAAAATCACTGCACCGCCCATGCCCAGAGCAGTTGAGATTTTTTTAGACACTCCGAGGAACGGACATATCCCGAGAAAACGGGACAGTACGAAGTTATATACAAAAACTGCACCTATGGTCAGTTCCAGATAATTTTCATTCATAAAAAAGCACCTTTTTGCCTTGTTTTTCAAAATTCCAAAAATAACACGGTAATATACACCGCATTTCAAGTTATGTCAAGAGATGTTTTATGGTAAAAAATAATTATAGCAATGTATTTTTTTACGATTTGAGGCTGAAAATTTTATTTTTCAAAAATATCTTTTGCTGAAAAATAATTTTAAAAAATTTTTGATTTTTTTTATAGCATTATGTATAGCAAAAAATTTAAGCAAGGAAAAATATTAGTTTTTTGAAAGTCTGCACCGCTCAAATCGGGCAATTGGCTCTGCCGGTATGAGCGAATGACCGTATTTTCATATTTTTCCGGCGGATGCCTGAATATTGTGCTCTGATATTTGACTTCGGAGAGGGGATCGAAGATTGTCTGAAAAAATATGCTTTTTTTTTGAAAAAATAATTGCTTTTTCACATTCTTATTGTATATTCTATATAGGAAGAAGTGGAACTTCGATTTTCAGGGGTTTCAAATCTTTATCAATGAGAAATTTTAACATTAAAACATACAAAACAAAGGAAGAAAAATGCTTAAAGTTGCAAAAAATCTGTTGTTGGCAATGAGTGTTGCCGTTTTGATCTCCGGCTGTGTCGATCAGGGTGG